>JAIEKC010000630.1:0-3185 GCA_029064505.1 Acetatifactor sp. | reverse complement strand
ATATAGTCTTTTCCGCACCATTGGAGAAAACGCTCCAGCACTTCTGTAAAGGGCTTCCCTCTCTCCAGTTCCTGCATCTGTAAATGGATCAGTCTGCTGGTGATCAGATGCATTTCCGTATAGACCTGCGGTTTTATCAACTGACTGAATTCTCCCATCATCCTGCAGGTATAATTCAGATGAATAGCGCCAATCTCTATGATCTCAAAGGGAAGCCTGTCGATCTCTTCCTCCAGGCCGGTATTACTTTGATTCCATTCCAAATCCAATACAATATAATCCATTCGAGTTCTCCTCAAATAAGCATTTGCGGCTACTCCGTTTCCCATATCTGTATGAAAATGTACCCCGGGCTCCAAACAGGCTGACAGCTATTCTGTCCGTTACGCAATGAGAACGGCATATCTTGACTCAGCTGAGAGAATCCTTGTTTTCCTTTTTCCCTGTATGGACAAACTGACTTTCAATCCATGTATGCACCAGGGGGATCCAACTGGTACATTCCGCCTGAACCGCCTCGCCGGCCGCCGTCCCTGTCAGGCGGTTGGCAAGTCCCAGACCATGTCCTCCCACAGGATACATGTGGAACTCCGTATTCACACCGGCACGTCTCAGCGCACTGACAAACATCAGAGAATTCTCCACCGGTACGGAACCGTCCGTGTAAGTATGCCATATAAACGTAGGCGGAGTATTCTCCGTCACCTGATCTTCCAGTGACAGTTTGGCGATCCATGCGGGATCATCCGCCATATCTTTCAGCAGATTTTCCATAGAACCTCTGTGGGCAAATTCTCCCATAGTGATCACAGGATAACACAAGATCAGCCCATCGGGGCGGAAACAGCCATTATCCTTTTTCAGTTTGTCGGCAAGAAACTTCTCCTGCCAGAATACTCCCAGCGAAGCTGCCAGATGACCGCCGGCGGAGCAGCCAAGCACCAGAATCTTATCAATATGCCACTCCCCGGACTTTTCGCGGAGCAAGGCCATGCTGTATGCCAGCTCCAGAAGCGAGGTGGGATAGCATGCAGGAGCGCAGGAATATCTCAGCACCGCGGCATGACAGCCCATGGCCAGAAACTGCATGGCAAATGCCTCCGCCTCACGGTTGGAAGTGTACGCGTACGCTCCGCCCGGACAGATCAGCACCAGGGGCCTGGCAGAAATGCCCACCTCCTGGTAGGTATCCTGAATGTATGTTACTAATTTTGTATCCGGCAGGGAACCTTCCACCCGGATGGGAAATGTTTCGTTAAGCATCTTTCAACCTCTTTTTCTAATAAGCCTTACCCCAGTATACCATCTTTTTCGCAGGTTTTCCACAACATACACAGGTATCTGTAATCTGCTCCTGCTCAAAGGGCATACAACGGCTGGTCACGCTCAATTTTTCTTTGATCAGGTCCTCACACCCCTGCTCGCCACACCACATGGCCTTCACAAAACCTGCTTTTTCATTAAAGATCTTCTCAAATTCCGCCATGTCGGCTGCGGTGTAGGTATGCGCATCCCGATGGTTTCGGGCTCTCTCCAGCATTTCCCCCTGAATCGTCTCCAGAAGTTCTCCCACCTTTGTCTCCAGCTCATCCAGCGATACTTCCAGCTTCTCTCTGGTATCTCTGCGGCAGAGAATGCATTTGCCCGCCTCCATGTCCTTGGGACCAATCTCCACACGAACGGGATAACCTCTCATCTCAGCCTCGGCAAATTTAAAGCCGGGAGATTTATCCGTGTCATCCACTTTCACACGGAAGCTTCCTGTCAGACGGTCACGAAGCTCGTAAGCCTTATCCAGGACACCCTCCTTTTTCTGTTGGATGGGCACAATACACACCTGAACAGGCGCCACCCTGGGAGGCAGGACCAGACCTTCATTGTCCCCGTGCACCATGATGATGGCGCCGATCACGCGGGTACTTACACCCCATGAGGTCTGATGCACATATTTTAAAGTGTTGTCTTTGTCCGCAAACTGTATACCAAAAGCCTTCGCAAAACCGTCGCCGAAATTATGACTGGTACCGGACTGCAAAGCCTTGCCGTCATGCATCAGTGCTTCAATGGTATAGGTAGCCACCGCACCGGCAAATTTCTCCTTATCGGTTTTCTGTCCCTTGATCACCGGAATCGCCAGAACCTGCTCGCAGAAATCGGCATACACGTTCAACATCTGAATGGTTCTCGCCTCTGCATCCTCGGCGGTGGCGTGAGCGGTATGACCCTCCTGCCACAGAAATTCCCTGGAACGCAGAAAAGGTCTGGTTTCCTTCTCCCAACGGACCACGGAACACCACTGGTTGTATACCCTGGGCAGATCCCTGTAAGAATGAATATCATTTTTATAGAAATCACAGAAAAGTGTCTCCGAAGTAGGACGCACACACAGTCTCTCCTGCAGAGGCTGCATACCGCCGTGTGTCACCCATGCCACCTCGGGCGCAAAACCTTCCACATGATCCTTCTCCTTCTGAAGCAGAGATTCGGGAATGAACATGGGCAGGTATACATTTTCCACTCCTGCCTCCTTGAACATTCCGTCCAGCTGTTTCTGGATCAGTTCCCAGATCGCGTATCCCGCAGGTTTGACCACCATACATCCCTTTACGGAAGTGTAATCGATCATCTCCGCCTTTTTCACCACATCCGTGTACCACTGTGCAAAATCCACATCCATGGAAGTAATTGCTTCCACCATTTTCTTGTCTGCCATTTTTCTCCTCCTGTTCCATTGTTGTCTGCACCCACATCAGGGGAACAATCGCCCGGCATTTACCTTCAAGCGCACAAAACGCCGGGTTTTCGTCCTCATAAAGGGACCGAAAACCCGGCGGTACCACCCTAATTGATGCTTCCTGCATCCATCTCTCATACCGTTAACGCCGATGTACGCTGTATTTCTTCTTTGACCTCCGGTGCGGCCATCAAATTCATACAGGACTCCAAGGCAGGTTCCACACCTTCCGCATAAGCGCTTCCACCCTCCGCGCTCTCTCTGTGATGCTTCCCGCATGTACTATTCCTCTTCTCAGTCAGTCTATATGTATGTGATTGTAGTGCAGATGCACTTCCTTTGTCAAGCAGAAAATTCCTGTTCCTTTCTGTTCCTTGTTACTATTCACAGTCGGTTTGATGGAACGACAAATAAAGCGGAGCTGTAACACCGCTTTCAATGTTCTGATGTG
>JAIEKC010000063.1:0-2043 GCA_029064505.1 Acetatifactor sp. | reverse complement strand
GTATTATAACAATGAGCAGGCATTGCGGAGTGTGATCAAGCGGGCCTATTTCAGTTATGGGGATGAATATGTGATGTTTGAGGAATTGCCAGCGGGATCCGGTTACGCGGATATTGTGTATCTGCCGAAGAAGGATTCCGTGCTGCCGGTTCTGGTCATCGGGCTGAAATGGGATCAGTCGGCAGAGGGCGCCATTGAACAGATCCGGAACAGACGGTATCCGGAGGCTGTCAGGGAATATGGCGGCGATATCCTTCTGGTGGGGATCAGCTATTCAAAAGAAGCTCCGGCCGGGGAAAGAAAGCATTGGTGCAGGATAGAGAAATATTCCTACTCTATCTGATACATCCGATACATCATCTGCAGATCCTGATAGAAGCACCGTTCCACTGATCTGGCGGTGCATTCCAGAGACAGGATCCTGCCAGTAAAGGTGCGGATCCAGGGCAGCATCTCATTGCAGTCGAACACTTCGATCTCATACTGGTAAATATTCCGGTCTAATCTGGTGACGGTACCGCCCCGGCCTTCACGTTTTAACCGCTCAACAATGTATTGCTCGGAAGGTTCCAGAGCCTGGATCTTCATGGTGAGCCTGTCGAGATGGTGCCGGTCTTTGCCCTGAAAGGATACTCCCCAGAGATGGCTGCGGTTCCGGTCAAGCGTTGCCCGAAGTTCATCATACTCCCCGCACGGGTCCAGGGGAGTGACGGCTTTCACGGTATCCAGACGGTAGCAGGAAAAGCGTCTGCTTTTGTTCACATAACCGCAGAGAAAGCGCCGGCCGCTTCTGGTGCTGGTAAAGATCTGCAGAGGCGTACAGTCCGCGGTGTTCAGACTCCCGTTTCGGGAGCTTTTCATTTCCAACCGCACATTTATCTTCTGGTCCATGGCATTCAGCAGGTCGAAAAGAATTTCTTCTTCCAGTGTATGTACGCAGAAGCTGTGTTTCACCCGAAAGCTCTGATTCTTATGGTCCAGCTGTTCTGTGAGATGATTTCCGATGATCCCAAAGTTTCCTGCCATCTGATAAAAGGAAAGTGCATCCAGCATGTCTTCATGGGACCGCATCCAGACGGCAAGGGTTTTATCCAGGGAAAAAACAACGACTTTCCCGGCCTTTTTTTTATGCAGAAGTCCTTCCCTGGCATAAGCGTTGCATTTCCGACGGACGGTCTGGATGTCAAACAGCGCCTCATATTCTTCCAACAAGCCACCTGTTATCTCTTCCGCGGTCAGTTCCATACCGTCCTGAAGCAGATCCAGTATCAGGAAATGGAGCACGATATCGTTGTCGGTAAAGCTTTTCGTCTTCCACACCCGGAACAGGGGATTGGTATCCAGAAGGTTGCTGTCAATGGCGAGGGAGATATTGGCGCCGTTTGACACATGATCCTTCCGCACATAGTCCCCCAGCCAGCTTTCCAGCCGCCTTCGCTCGTTGTCGTAGGTCCGGGGGCTTTTATCCTTGAATTCGTCTCTGGTCTTGAAGCCGTATACGAAAAAGTCGCGGACATATTCTCTTGTTTTGGGAAAGCTTTTGACTAATTCCTGAAAATCAGACATTTTTCTGCCTGCTCCTTTGGCGTGATTCTGCTGATTGTGCGAAAATGCGATCGCTTGTAATTATATGATCAATAATAATTTCCTGTCCCTGTTGTAAAATGTTCAATACTCCTGGCTGAAATCCTTTATAACCGCTTAAATACACAGCTGACCCAGATGGATTCCTCCGGATTGCCGATGATCCGGTCAAAGGCAAACAGGCCTTCAGAGCATTCCTGCAGTTCTTCCAGGGTATGAGCATAGAAAGAACGGTCATATTCCTCGCCGTCAACTACCACATCGCTCATTTTGTCAACGCGGCCCTTTCCGTCACGGATCATCAGGAGAAGGCTTCCGCCGGCATCCATAACCTCGGACATTCTCTCAAATGCGGTTGGCAGCGATTCGACAGGCAGATGGACAAGCCCCGCGAGGCAGATTATGGCGTCTACTTTACCAATGAAAGTATATTTCTCAAGCATATTGCCGATATAAAAC
>JAIEKC010000629.1:0-1270 GCA_029064505.1 Acetatifactor sp. | reverse complement strand
CTCCGCGGGAAGCCGTTTTAAGATTTCCCGTTCCAATATGAGCCTGTTCCTGAGTCCGGCAGGAATATCCTTTTCCATCCACAACCCGATCAGCCTGTTGGCTCCCTTAAAGTCTCCATGCCACTTTCGCTTTAAAATATCTTCGGGAAGATCACAGGCCAAATTTTCAATGTCCTCAAATCTGAAATCACTCATCTTCGATCCCCTTCCTTTGTGACTGCTTTCCTGTCCTGCAGCCCTTTTCCTGTTGTCCCCGGCATATTGCTGTTCCCCGGTCACTGCCGCGCATTTTTGCATGACAGAGCCGAGACCCCATGCACAAAACAGCCGTCTGCGCAAATTCAAAAAGTTCACAGTTCTCCACGGCATCCGTTACCGTGGGCATAACCCTGCCATCAGTATCTCCGTAATTTCATATTGTCTTGACTATCTTCTTTGCGATCAGTATACTACAATTAATCATGAACAGAAAGATATGAGGAACAGCATGATCGCATTACAGATTACATCCATGAAACAATTTATGAACCAGCTTCTCACCACGGACACCTTTGATATGTTTTTGCTGGAGGAGGCTGTGATCAGCACTGCCTGCACTTATACCATAGACGGGCACATGAATGGGGAATTTTTCCACAGCGATGACGGGAAACCGGTGGAACTGCCCTATGAATTCCGACCCTGGGGCGAAATAAAGGGGCTGTGCTTTGACCTGATCAAAGGAAAGCGCACCCCGTTATTTTTCCGGTTTGTCCTGCACCTTATGCCCGAAAAGGCCGGCGCACTGCTGACTAAAGAAGGCAGTGATGTAGACCCCTCTCTGGTGAAAGCGCTGGTTCTGAACATCCGCTATGACGGAACCAAAGCAACCCTCACCACGGCTACCGCTTATCATACCTTCCTGCCCTCTAAGGGACCTGATGTCATCTGGGACAAAGCACTGATGAAATATCTTGAGAAAAAAGGCATTTCCTGCGACATCCTGTAGGATATCCGCGCCCTCTCTACTTCATTTTTGATCGAAACACCAGACTTGCCAGATAGCCAAAGATCAGGGCTGCCGAGGTGCCTACCGCTCCCGCTTTAAAGCCGCCCGCAAAGACGCCCAACAGCCCCTGCTCATCCACCGCTTCCTTAACCCCTTTCATAAGTACGTTTCCAAATCCCAAAAGCGGAACGCCGGCTCCCGCTCCCGCATATTCCTGAAAGGGCTCGTACCAGCCGAAAAAGCTGATCACGGCTCCCGACACTACCAGCAGCACCATGATCC
>JAIEKC010000628.1:0-10579 GCA_029064505.1 Acetatifactor sp. | reverse complement strand
GGATCCGTTCGGTTTTGGAGTATTACCTTGGAGAAAAATTGCCTGAAGACTGGGCATGGGAGGAGATCAAAGGATTTTATCCGGTGAATAATTCCAAAGGGAAATTAACTTATAGGCAAAGGGATTTTATAGGGAAAGCCTGCGTCAGAAGAACACACTTTTTGTTGGGATTGGAGAATCAGGATAAGATCAATTTGATCTTTCCATGGAGGCTGCTGGAGATGGATTGTCTGGCGTATGGGCGCGAACTGGAAACAATTAGTGAAGAGAATGGCCGTAACAGACGATTTTATGGAAAAAATGATGACTTTCTGTACCGTTATGGAAAAGAAGACCGTATAAAGCCGATACTGAATCTTACGCTTTACTGGGGGAAAGAGAATTGGGATGCCCCTTTGGCGCTCAGGGAGATGATGGAGGATATCTCCAGGCTTCCCCTGAAATTACAGCAGCTGGCAGGAGATTACAAAATCCACGTCATTCATATGCGCCGGATTCCGGAGAAAGCGTTTCAGGAAATGGATTCTGACTTGAGATATGTGTTAGGGCTTATGAAGCGCTCAGGTTCGCCTAAGAAATATAAGGAGTATATTCAGGAGAATAAGGAGTTTTTCAGCAGAATACCGGGAAATGTGTTCGATGTGATAGATGTGTGTACAAATATAAAGGATATTAGAGGGCATCTGAACTTTGAGATAAATCAGGAAAGTCAGGAGGAGGAAGCAGATATGTGTAAGGCGCTGGATGAAATTCAGAAAAATGCGGAGCAAAAAGGAATAAGAAAAGAGATCAAACAGGGTAAAAAGGAAGGAATCCAAGAAGGAATCAGCAAAATGAACACTCTGATCCAGAGACTTCTTGCAGATGGAAAACAGGAGGAACTGGCTCAGGCAGCTGCAGATGCATTGTTTCGAAAGAAACTGTTTGCAGAGTATCATATTGAATGAACAGTGCTGCTAAGTGCCATGTGATAAGGGCAAAGAAACCAATATGCTGATTCTTTTTTGTTTTGCCGAATGTCGTGATTCTTTGCCCTCACTGATCACAAAAGATTGCCATTCCTGTCTTTCAGCGCCGCCGCGATAAAGCCTCTGAACAGTGGATGCGGCCTGTTAGGACGGGATTTCAATTCAGGATGTCCCTGTGTGGCAACATAGAAAGGATGCTCTGTCAGCTCGCACATTTCCACGATCCGCCAGTTGGGAGAAGTACCGGAAAAGAGCAGACCTTTTTCGGTCAGGACTGCGCGGCAGTCTGACACAATGGATATGCCAGCACTGAAAACAGGCAGTATTTTCATGTTGGCTTTGAATGGTTACATCAATATTTTTTTCTGGAGGTCTGAACAGGTTCACTGGTCAGATCCACTCCCAGTTTTTTGAAGATTTTCACATCCACTTCGGAGAGCATGACGGAAGTGTGTACCTGACACCCCTTTAAATTAGGCAGCTGTTCCATGGCCTTTTCGGCATTGTCATCGCTGCAGGCCGCCAGGGAAAGGGCGATCAGCACCTCGTCGGTGTGCAGTCTGGGGTTTTTCCCGCCCAGATAGCGGACTTTTAAATCCTGGATCGGCGCAATGGCTTCCGGTTTGATCAGCTTTACATCATGGTCGATGCCGGCCAGATATTTTAAGGCATTCAGCAGCAGTGCCGCGGAGGCGCCCAGAAAGTCGGAGGTCTTGGAGGTGATGATCTGCTGGTCGGGAAGCTCGATGGCGGCAGTGGGCACACCCAGGTCCTCCGCACGCTGCTTGCATGCCAATGTGACTTTTCTGTCATCCGTGGAAATTTTTTCCTGTTTCATCAGGAGCTCGATCTTGTATAATTCGTTTTCCGAGGCGCCGTCCTGCACCATCTTGTTCAGAGTGGCATAGTAGCGTCGGATGATCTCCATACGGGAGGCCTCGCAGCAGGCTTCGTCGTCAATAATGCAGTTTCCCGCCATATTAACACCCATGTCGGTAGGGGACTTATATGGATTTTCACCATATATTCCCTCAAAAATAGCGTTTAGCACAGGGAATATCTCAATATCCCGGTTGTAATTTACGGCAGTTTCCCCATATGCCTCCAGGTGGAAAGGATCGATCATATTCACATCATTCAGGTCTGCAGTGGCAGCCTCATAGGCCAGATTAATGGGGTGCTTTAACGGAATATTCCAAATGGGAAAAGTTTCAAACTTTGCATAGCCGGCCTTGATTCCGCACAGATTATCATGGTAAAGCTGTGAGAGACAGGTGGCCATTTTGCCGCTTCCGGGTCCCGGAGCGGTGACTACTACCAGGGGTCTGGTGGTTTTGATGTAATCGTTTTTCCCAAAGCCGTCCCTGCTGACGATCAGGGGAATATTGGCGGGATAGCCCTCAATGGTATAGTGCAGATAGACTTTGATATTTTTCTTTTCCAGTTTGGCCTTGAACTGGTCGGCGCTGTTCTGGCCGGAGTAGTGTGTGATGACCACGCTGCCCACATAAAGTCCCTTCTGCTGAAACTCATCCCTCAGGCGCAGTACATCCACATCATAAGTAATGCCCAGATCGCCTCTGACTTTGTTCTTTTCAATATCTGCGGCATTGATGACGATAACGATCTCCGCATAGTCCGAGAGCTGCATCAGCATACGCAGCTTGGAGTCGGGGGCAAAGCCGGGCAGCACACGGGAAGCGTGATAGTCGTCAAAAAGTTTGCCGCCGAATTCCAGATAAAGCTTGTCCCCGAACTGGCTGATTCGTTCTTTGATATGTTCCGACTGCATTTTAAGATATTTTTCGTTATCGAAGCCTGTTTTCATGAGTACCTCTCTTCTTATTTAAAATTGAATCGTCAGGTGTGCGTATTTGCGGGCCGTAATGCGAACTTACAAGTGCCGCGAAGACACACTTTTTAACGGATAAATAGGAACATTCCGGTATGCCGTTTCGTTCTGACTTGGCCGAAATGAAGAAGACAACACACCGATTTTGAGCAATAACAAATTATTTTCTTATTCTACCACAGTTTTTTTCATATTGGAATGGTAAAAAGTTTAGAAATCTTTAAGAGTTGGCATTCATTTTTCATACTTATGCTATTGATTTATCAAATTATTATCTCTATAATATAATAGGTTTAGTGGAATTAACGGTTCAGTTCCCTGTACCCGAAAATGGCTCGTATAGGTTACATTTACAGGGATGAATGGTTAGCAGGAACATAGATGAATAAAACAGAAATGGAGTTACTATGGACAATCAAATGAACCAATTCGATAACGGTGGGGGATATAACAACGGTAACCGTGGTTCCGGTGGTAATAACGGCGGCAACGGTAACCAGCCGCCCCGTAAGCCGAATATTACCATGCTGGTACTGGCGGCTCTCAGCACTGTATTGATCGCTTTTATGCTGTGGAATATGGTATTCGGCGGAACTGCCGCAGGGCAGGTGGTAAGCTATACCCAGTTTTTGCAGTATATCAGCGAGGGAAAGGTGGAAGCCGTAGAGGTACAGAGTACGGGGCAGATCCTTTTTACCCTGAAGAAAGAAGAGAATACTTCCGGCGGAGGTGCAGACGGATATCTGTTCTATCCTGCCAATACCGCTAAGACTTATTCCACCATCTTAATGGAGGATCTGGATACTCTGACTTCAAGGCTGGAAGCACAGGGTGATATCGACGGCAGTCGTGTGCTCAGCGATAATTCGGGTCGTCTGCTGGATATTTTCCTGTATGTCGTTCTGCCGGTGATCCTGATGTGGGTTCTGTTAGGCGTGGTATTCCGTAAGATGGGCGGAAGCGGCGGTCCCATGGGTGTGGGAAAAAGCAATGCGAAGGTATATGTTCAGAAAGAGACAGGCGTTACCTTTAAGGATGTGGCAGGAGAGGACGAGGCAAAGGAATCTCTGGTGGAAGTAGTGGATTTCCTGCACAATCCCGGAAAATATTCCAAGATCGGAGCCAGACTTCCCAAGGGAGCCCTGCTGGTAGGACCTCCAGGTACCGGTAAGACTCTGCTTGCCAGAGCGGTGGCAGGTGAGGCTCATGTGCCTTTCTTTTCCCTGACAGGTTCCGATTTTATTGAGTTGTATGTGGGTGTGGGTGCAAGCCGTGTCCGCGATCTGTTCAAGGAAGCGAATAAGAATGCTCCCTGCATTATTTTTATTGACGAGATCGATGCCATCGGGCGCAGCCGTGATTCCAAGTACGGCGGCGGAAACGAGGAGCGGGAGCAGACGTTGAACCAGCTGCTGTCCGAGATGGATGGTTTCGACAGCTCCAAGGGTATTCTGATCCTGGGTGCAACCAACCGCCCCGAGATTCTGGATAAGGCTCTGCTGCGCCCCGGCCGTTTCGACAGGCGTATTATTGTGGATAAGCCTGATCTGAAGGGGCGTGTGGAGATTTTAAAAGTGCATTCCAAGGATGTTAAAATGGATGAGACGGTGGATCTGGATGCCATTGCTCTTGCCACCAGTGGTGCGGTGGGATCCGACCTCGCAAATATGATAAATGAAGCTGCCATCAATGCGGTCAAAGAGGGCAGGGAGTATGTCTGTCAGAAGGATCTGTTCGATGCAGTGGAGGTGGTTCTGGTAGGTAAGGAGAAGAAGGACCGTATCATGAGCAGGGAGGAACGCAAGATTGTCTCCTATCATGAGGTGGGTCACGCTCTGATCAGCGCTTTACAGAAGAATTCCGAACCGGTTCAGAAGATCACCATTGTGCCCCGTACCATGGGAGCGCTGGGGTATGTCATGCATGTGCCTGAGGAGGAGAAGTACCTGAATACGGAGGCGGAGCTTCGGGATATGCTTGTGAGCCTGGTGGGTGGCCGCGCGGCGGAGGAAATCGTGTTTGAGACAGTGACCACCGGTGCCGCCAACGATATTGAGAAGGCAACGGACATTGCCCGCAATATGGTGACCCGTTACGGTATGAGCAAGAAGTTCGGCCTTATGGGGCTGGCTACCATAGAGAGTCAGTATCTGGAGGGCAGGACGGCATTGAACTGTAGTGATTCCACAGCGGCGGAAATCGACGCCGAGGTGGTGGAGATCCTGAAAGAGAGTTATGAGAAAGCATTGGCACTGTTGGGTGAGAACAGAGAGCTGATGGATAAGCTGGCAGAGTTCCTGATAGAGAAAGAGACCATCACAGGAAAGGAATTCATGCAGATCTTCCGCAGGGAGAAAGGGTTGCCCGATCCAAAGGACGAGAAGAAGGATGAGAATAAGACAGACGGGGGCAATGAGGACAGCGGCAAAGAGGATCAGGAGAGGTCATCTGTGGGGCAGGTGACGGAGGCAACCGGCGGGTCGGAAGTATCACAGAAGGAGATATCCCAATCGGTTCAGTCATCGCAGACGACACAAACGGACCAAACGGCTGAGCTGCTCCAGGCAGGACAATCAGACCAGTCAGCCGAATCGTCGCAGACGGCACAATCGTATCAGCCGGTCGAATATTCACAGGCAGGGCAATCGTATCAATCGGCTGAATCGTCGCAGACGGTACAACCGGACCAACCGGTTGAACTGTCCCAGGCAGGGCGAACGGATCAATCGGCTGAACGATCCCAGGCAGAGCGATCAGACCAACAGGCACAGTCATTGCAGATCACTCGGTCAGACCAACCGACAGAATCGTCACAGGGAAACCGGTCAGATCAGGCGACGCAATCGTCAGAAGGCTCTGTGGGCAGATTTTCCAATCGCAGGCTGGATGACTAGCGGATACGTATCTCTGTCAGAAGGCCGGGCAGGACGGTATTTTCCGTAAAATGCATTTTCAAACACGCTTTAAGGCGGCTGTCACTATCTGCGGTAGTGGCGGCCGCTTTTCTGACAAAAGTCAAAGAATGGAACAACAGGAATACATTATAATCATCAGGAGGCATAAAAAATGGACAGGAGTGCACAACAGAAATTTTCGGAAGGTCTGCTGCAGTATTTAAATGACAGCCCTACCGCGTATCATGCCGTGGAGAATGGGGAGAAAATTCTCAGGGCAAACGGTTTTCAGGAACTGCGGGAAGGGAAAGCATGGTCTTTAGAGAAAGGTGGCAGGTACTTTGTAGTCAAAAACCGGTCTTGTATCATTGCATTTACAGTGGGGAGTGGCAGTCTGGCTGAGAAAGGATTCCGTATCATAGGAGCACACACGGATTCCCCGGGGCTTAAGATCAAGCCTGAAGCCTGTACGGTGACTTCCGATGGGTATGTAAAGGTCAATGTGGAAGTCTATGGCGGTGTGATTCTGAGCACATGGTTCGACAGACCTCTCGCCATAGCGGGAAAGGTGATTGTAAAAGAGGGAAATCTCCTGAAAGAAAAGCTGGTCAGGATCGACAGGCCTGTTTTGATGATTCCCAATCTCTGCATACATTTTCACAGGGATGTAAACGACAAATATTCCTGCAATAAACAGACAGAGATGCTTCCTCTGCTGTCCATGAAAGAAGAGTCTGTGGAAAAGGGTGATTATCTGTTAAATTTGGTGGAGGAGGAAACAGGAATATCTAAAGAGGATATTCTGGACTATGAACTGTTTCTGTATGAATATCAGAAGGGTATATTCACGGGAAAAAATAATGAATTTATCTCTGCCTCCCGTATTGACGATCTGGCTATGGTCTATGCGGGGCTGGCGGCATTAACGGAAGCGGAAGAGCAGGAAGATGCGTACCGGGTATTTGCTGCTTTTGACAATGAAGAGGTGGGCAGCACCTCAGCTCAGGGGGCTGATTCCGGTTTCCTGTCAAATATACTGACCCGGATCTGCAGGAATCTTGGATTGACGGAAGACGAATATTTTCAGGCAATAGCTAATTCAACCTCTGTTTCTGCCGACACGGCTCATGCGGTGCATCCGAACTATAGTGACAAACACGATCCGGAATGCCGCCCTGTATTGGGAGGCGGTCCTGTGATCAAATACTCAGCTTCTCAGCGGTACAGTACGACAGCATTCAGTGCGTCTTATTTTAAGACGGCCTGTGAGAGGGCGGGGGTACCCTGCCAAAAGTTCGTAAATCGGAATGATATTCCCGGAGGCTCCACCATAGGACCGGCCATATCCAGTCTGACTACGATCCCTATGGTGGATATAGGGATTCCTATTCTGGCGATGCATTCCATCCGGGAATTCGGCGCAGTGGCAGACAGTTTGTATACAAAGGGGGCTTTTCAGGCATATTACGAAACTGTACTTGAATAAGAAGAAATACGACGGTGATTGTCAATGCCCTGTTCTTTATTGCCGAAAAGACGTTTTTAGTATATGATGAAAATGGTTATTTACCAAGTCAGATGTAGAGGGTGGACTGATACGGGAAAGGTATGGGGATGAACATGACATGTAAAAATTGCGGAAACCCGATATTTGAAGGTGATAGATTCTGTTCCGGGTGTGGTACACGCGTGATGGAAATGGAGACAGCCGAAGCGTCTGCCCCCATGGCTGACGAGGTTGGGAGCGTAAATGCAAAAACTGCGGACATATCGACGGAACAGGAAAAAACAGAAGAAGAAAAACCGGAAAAAGAAAAATCAGAAGAGGAAAAAGCCCAGTTGTCCAAAACCGAATCCCTGGAGCCGGCAGAAACAGATTCCGCGGTACATACGACGGCAACTGGAAAAACGGCGGGTGAGGGTATGATCCCCTTAAGCATCCCCGAGGAGAAGCAGTCAAAGGCAAAGAGCAGTCTTAAAAGCCTGTTTAAGGGCATGGGTGCGGTATCGGATAAGAGATGGATTTCCAGAGTGGTTCTGGGTGCTTTCGGCGTGGTGGTCGTGATACTGACTGCCAACAGTGCAAAGCTGATCAACTCTTATCACAGGAACTTTTCGACACCGGAGGAGTATTATCGTTGGGTGGAAGGCAAGGCCATACAGAAAAACGCAGGGACGTTTGCCGAATACTATGTCAATTATTTTGTGGAATATCTGCACAGATATGACAGGTATATCAGTGGAGAAATCCATGTGGAACTGGGAGACACAGGCAGGGAGATGATGGAACAGGCAGATCTGCAGGCCTGGTTTGAGGAGGGCTCTCTCACTTTTGAGTCCGACAGTAAGAATAGTGTGAGGCAGGATACCATAGGGTTTGAGATCGGCGGGGAGAAGCTTCTCAGCATGGATGTGATCATGGACCTGAAGGATGAAGCGGTATATCTGGGATTTCCCGGGCTTACAAAGACTTATCTCGCAGTGGATACGGGGCAACGGGAATTTGTCAGGTGGTTTGAGTATGCCTGCGGTATGGAGCCTGAGGAATATCTGGAATCCCTGGAACTGTTGGAAGTACTTTACAGGGAGTGCCCTGACAGAGGCCGGATGGAGGCTTTGACAAATAAGTATCTGGAGCTGCTTATGAACCGTGTGGACGATGTGAAAATGCGGACCGGGAAGACCGTCAGAGCGGGCAGCATTACACAGACCTGTACCACACTGGAGTTCTATCTGGACAAAGAAGACATACGAATTATATTGACAGAGTTTCTGGAGGAGCTTCAGGAGGACAGGGAGGTGGAGGTACTTCTGTTCCAGATCTTCGAACTGGCGGAGGAATTGGATTTGGATATGGAGTATTATCGGAATGCCGATGAGTTCTATGAAGCATTTCAGGATAACATTGATGAAATCCTCAGTGATATGGAATACTATATCACATATCATCATGAACTGAATATGACAGTCTATGTGGATGACAAAGGGCGGATAATCGGCAGAACCGTGGAGTTTCCGAATAGTTGGGACGAAGTTTCCTTTTCCTATGTAAATCCTCATCGCGGAAGCAGATTTGGGTATAAGGGCAGTATTGTGCTGGAGGATAAGGAGGTATCGATCACAGGCTCCGGAAAAGCGTTTGGAAATAAGATCAATGGCAGCTTCACCGTCAAATGTGAAGGGGACGGGGTTGTAGATGTGGAGGTGCAGAATTTTGATATGAAATCCCTGAGGAAGGGATATATTAACGGATGTTTTACGATAACTGCATCGTCCGGTATCGGTCGTACATGGGATCTGGACGCGGCGCATTCTTATCTGACGGATATGGTGCTTAAGATGGAGGTTTCCATGAACAGATCCTCCGAAAAGTGGAGTATGGAGCTGCGGCAGGATAAGGAATTATGGGGGATTCTGACAATTGCCGCCAAGACGGACAGTGGCAGAAAGATCTCGGTTCCCTCTACCAGAAGCGCGATTTTTGTGGATAATGACAGGGACTTTGAGGACTGGTGGGATACCATTGAATGGAAGGATCTGGTAAAGAAGATGAATAAGGCGGGCCTGCCTTCCGACACCATAGAAACCGTGGAGGAGTTCAGTGAAATGAATGTTGATGAAGTTCTGGAGGAACTGAGGGAGCTGATGCGGTTCCTGCTATCCGGGACGCGTTTGAAAAATGCTTTGCCGGGGTGTGCGCAGGGCTTCTGAAATTGATTTGGGAGCGGATCGGCTGACAGGAGAAACATTTCTTTTTTCTATTCATAGAATATGATAAGTAACCAGTAATTGTTTCGTTTATCGGAATAGTTGCTGATCATTAGGAAAAGGAGAATTATCTGTCTATGGCTATCGGTTATTTAATGATACAGGCCCGGACCGCTCATGACGCTGTCCCACTGCAGGGAGTGCGGATCAGTATTTTGGATGATCAGGGGCGGGGCGTCTATGACCTGATTACGGATGAGAATGGTGAGACACAGGCTGTTCCTCTGGAAACAGTGAGTAAAGATTTCTCTTTGGAGTCCTCTTATACCGGAACACCCTATGTAGGCTACAATGTGTTTGCGCAGGCATCGGGGTTTAATTCGATTTATGTTTCGGGGGCGCCTGTCTTTGAGGATGAAACTGCCATTCAGCCTCTTGTGCTGGTGCCAATGAAGGAAATGCAGCGCAGTCCCGTGGTGGAGGAGATCATAATTGATAAACCTGCTGTGGCCATGCAGACGGCGCGTTATCAGGAAGGGCCTGCGGAGGAGCCCCGTGTGCTGCGCCAGGTGGTTATTCCGAATCCGATCACTGTGCATATGGGCAGCCCGGCTTCCTCTGCTTCCAATGTTCAGGTATCTTTCCCTGATTATGTAAAAAATGTGGCCAGCAGTGAGATTTACCCCACATGGCCGGATGCGGCGCTGAGAGCCAATATTTACGCTATTATTACTTTTGCATTGAATCGAATCTTTACGGAGTGGTACAGAAGTCAGGGCTACAGCTTCGACATCACTAACAGTACTGTTTATGATCAGGCTTTTGTACATGGGAGAACGATTTACGAGTCTATCAGCCGGATCGTAGATGAAATATTTAACGAGTATGTACGCAGACAGGGACAGAATGCACCCTATTTCACGTCCTTCTGTAACGGGACCACGGCTACCTGCGGGGGATTGTCCCAATGGGGAACCGTCTCACTGGCAAATCAGGGGTTGACACCGCTGCAGATTCTCCGCACGTATTATCCCAATGACATCGAGATCGCAGAGACGGATGTCATTACCGGTTATTTATCTTCTTATCCCGGCACTGCGCTCAGAATTGGGAGCACGGGACTGGATGTGCAGACCATCCAGACATATTTGGGCAGA
>JAIEKC010000627.1:0-2722 GCA_029064505.1 Acetatifactor sp. | reverse complement strand
GTCTTTCCCAATCAACAATATTTTTCAGTCCCTGTCTGATTCGTTTCTCGTCATCTGCAATAATAAGTCTGTACACAGCTTCCCGCCTTTTCTTCTGGTCTGTCCTATAAACAAGCTCTTTACAAATAATACAGTCGTATTCCCCGCACCTTTCCGTCCCCAAATATCCGGTCCGTCCAGGCATTGTTCTACCATATGAAAATATCATTCCCCTTTAACTTGAACAGTGCTTCCATAAAGAAAAAATCACCGTAAATGATCGGATACTCATGCGCCTTGTCATGATATGCACCGGTGCATTTCTGCAAAATACAGTCACTCTTTTCTGTAAAGTCACAGTGATTCTCATATAACGCCTTCAGCAGCCTGGCAGCTGCATGGTAATACATATTCCTTTCATGCTCACCTGCCACCTTTGACAGCTCCAACAGACCGCAGGCTGCGATTGCTGCCGCCAGATCATCGTGCCGGCAGGAATCAGCCGGCTGCCTGAAGTCTACCGGGATCAGTCCGTCTTCCGGAATATTGGCAATATAATAATGGGAAATCCTCTTTGAAGTATCCAGATATTCCTGTTTTCCGGTGTGTAAATAACTCATCAGGAATCCATATAATCCCCATGCCTGCCCTCTTGTCCAGGCTGAGCCCTTTCCATAGCCCTGCCCGCCGTGCTCCTGTACCATTTCTCCAGTTTCCGGGTTAAATTCCACAATGTGGCGTACTGAACCGTCAGGTCTCACAAAGCTTTCCATCACAGTATCCGCATGCATCATGGCAATATGCTTGAAACGGGGATCCTTTGTCTCCTCACTGGCCCAGTACAGCAACGGAATATTCAGCAGACAGTCGATAATGGCCCAGCCTCTTCTGTCATCCGCCGCATCCTCCATATCATTCCAGGCTCTGATAAACTTACCAACAGGATTAAACCGACCGGCCAGCAGATTAGCCGCGTGCAGCGCTCTTCTGCGGGATTCAGGATTGCCTGTCAGCTTATAGTCCGCTACCGCAGTGGGAAGATACATAAATCCCACATCATGATGCAGACCATAGAAATCCTGCAGACAAAAATCCATTTTTTCTTCTGAAAACCTGGCAATTTCCGCATAACGCTCCCCACCGGTCTCGTGATACAGCATCCACATCATGCCGCCCCAGAAACCGTTAGTCCACCAATAAATACCGTAATCCGCAGAAAAGCTTTCATCGGCACCGCTCCTGTCATCATGGGTTCCGTTAACCGTGGTATAGGGAATCTTGTATTTTGACTTTTCACTGACCCATTCCATCTTTTCTTTTACTTTTTGAATAGCTTCTTCCAGCCATTCTCTATCCTGTTCACAATACATTTTCTTCCCAGCTCCTTTTTCATCTTTTTTCTATACTTTTTTCATTTCATTCCGCTTCCCTTATATCTCTCTTTTTTGCTTTTCTTCCTTCCATACCGTTCTCCTGTGTACCTCTTTACGGATGCCTCTCTACAATCTGCATCATCTGTTCTTCCGCCATATCCTCCAACAGACGAAACCAACACATAATTTACCTCTGTCCGTCTTTCCATAATCAGGCTGTCAGCGCATCTTCTTTACAGAGTTTTTTGTTCTTTACAGCTCCTGTCATTCATCTTCACTGAGAATGATATACATTCCTTCATATTATATCGCTTCCCCGGGAATAAAAAAATGCTACTTTTTTTAAAAAAAGTAGCACAAATTTGATATTATATGACCATTTCAGTCCGTATAGTGAACGGGTTGGTTAATCTTTTCAGCGTACAGCTTCCTTCAGCTTCTCCTCGTTTCCCGGCCGGGTCAGGCGCTTACTGGTGCCAAAACAGAAGGAATGACATACATGGAATAACTGACAGGTAGCAGATACACTCCCCCGTCAATGGCAATCCGATCCGGCACAGAAACGGGAAGCTCACTGATAAACGGATAGCCCGACAGATCGGCCAGGCGTTCTTTTGTCAACTCCTTATCAAGGTTCAAAGCAGGTCACTGAGCTGTTACCTTCTCCCAATATTTTATGGATCAGGGGCTGCCGCCCGGACAGCCCCCATTCATTTATCCGACCTTACTAATTAATGCTTAACCCGGCACTCGCATATCCTGCGACGGTATTGAGCAGTGACAATCCGCTTGCCGTTGCTGAAAATACCAACAGCAACCGTGTCTGCGCTGTCACCGGAATATTGAGCCCTGTCAATGCTCCGTTTAACAACGTGCCGATCGATATGACTCCGGTAAGTGACGGTGTCAGACTGATCAGCGTTCCGGCGATGGGAGAAAATACATTGTTAGGCGTTGCAGACTGGTAGATCTGGGCATTTACCGTAACGGTAGAACCTATTAAGGAAAGCGCCGCCGTTGTGCTGAAGTACGCACTGAACGAGGTAATGATACCGGCACGCGGAACCTGGAATGCAAAGTTGGAAAGCGTTCCGCTGGCATTGGTAATATCAATGGTGGAACCCAATAGCGTAAGCCCCTGTGCACTGCTTCCAAATCCCACAAAGGCGGGAAGTCCTGCAAGGCCTCCTACAATCGTCGTCAGAGTGACCGGCAACCCCGATGCAAAGGGAATGATCGCTCCCGTACCTGCGACACCGGTAGGGCCGGTAGAGCCTGTTGCTCCGGTTGCTCCGGTTGGACCGGTTACTCCGTCGGCTCCGGTTGCTCCGGTCGCCCCAGTTGCTCCGGTCGGGCCGGTTACTCCATCC
>JAIEKC010000626.1:0-1865 GCA_029064505.1 Acetatifactor sp. | reverse complement strand
CCAGTTCCCCGCCGTCCCCATGAAACAGGAGCCTGCTGACAGGCAGGAACATCTGGATCAGCACCATTGCGCTGACCAGAAGCTTCAAATATTTTTCATAGGATTCCTGCGGTCGAAAGTGTATGACCGTCTGTGCGCATATCATAAAAATGCCTATCCGGCAAATGGTTTGAAATAAACTGTTCATCCGTCCCTCCTCAAAATCTTCTGACCGAAGCAGTGCACACGGCTATCGCGATCAGGAACAGGAGCATTGCCGTTCCCGCCGTCCGCAGCAGCAGCAGCCCTCCGTCTCCCGTCCGGTTGGCACAGGTTGTGATCCTCTTATCACTGACGATCTCCATAAAAGCCGCCGCACACTTTAACAGAAACGCAATGACGGCAATCCGTATCAGAGGCGCCGCACACAGGACCAGCAGTAAAAGCAGCAGTACCACGCCAATACTGTTTTTCAACACCAGCGCGGATCCCAGCACCAGCTCCACCGCTCCGTCCGCCAGATTGCCCACTCCCGGCAGAGATGCCAGCACCTTCTGCAGCGCTGATGATTTCGCCGAATCCACAAGAGGAGTGATCAGCGCCTGGAAAAGACTGATCCCCGTGACGACACCCACCGCCGCCTTTAAGATCCATCCCACCGCCTTCCCCAGAAGGTCGATCAGCAGGTTCAGCTTTTCCTCCGCCCAGATCCCGTTGATCATGGACAACATGACAAAGCTGTATATCAGCGGCAGGATAGTGCTCATCAATATATGCTCCACCCCGTAAATGACCAAAAGCATCATCTGATAAGATGCGCCTGCCGTGACCGTCCCAGCGGCCACACCCACGGAGATCAGGTAGGCCGGCACCAGCAGCTTGACGAACAGGATCACATTTTCCATGGTTTCCTCCGCCACCTGCGCCGCCTGGGAAAAGCTTCCCAGCAGGACTGCCGAGAACAGAAGATACATGAAATAGAAGCTGATATCCGCCACCTGATGTCTGTCAAATATGGCCACAAAATGATGCATCAGCGACGAGAGTATTCCCAGGATCAGAAGCCATATCAATATATTTTTCATACCGGAGAGCTGCGCCTGGATTCCTGACAGGCTGCCGGTGAACAATTCCGTCAGTGCTCCGATGATATCTCCGGATATCACCTTTCCAAGCAGCCCTTCCAGAGACAGGTTATTCTGCGGGAACAATGTACTCATACCTTCCTGAAGCCTGTCCAGACCGTAATCCTGCCACACCATGCTCAAATCCACTTTCCTTCCTCCCTTCTTCCCGTCCCGCATCTGTCAGAACACCATTTTCCAAACACACGCGGCCCGACAGGACAGTTCTACATAAATCCCTGGATCTGCTCTATTATGGTGAAAAGGATCGGAAGTCCCGCAAACATCACCGCCAGTTTGCCCAGAATCTCTATCTGTCCGGCAACGGACTGATATCCCGCATCCTTACAGATTCCCGCACTGAACTCACAGATGTAAGTGATCCCTATGACCCTGAGAAGAATGGAGAGATAGCTTTCCGCTCCCCCCAGATAATTCCGGATCCGTTCGAACTGGAGCAGAACCGCCTCCACCTGCCTCAGACAGAAGGCAAATATCAAAATCCCTATGCCGAGTCCTATGTATACCCCATACTCCGGCTTCTGACTTCTGAACTGCACTGCCAGAAGCACACCTGCAATTCCCAGAAACGACACTCTGATCAATTCCGTCATCGCCATCCCTCCCGTGCCAGTCTGTCCCTGCGCACTATCCTATTGAAAAAAGCGTCTGAATGGTCTGGAACAGTTCATAGATATAAGGCACGATCCATGTCAGCACCAGAATCAGCCCTGCCAGGCTGATCAGAAAGGCATGTTCCTC
>JAIEKC010000625.1:0-2637 GCA_029064505.1 Acetatifactor sp. | reverse complement strand
ATGTGGAAGAGCGCTATATCCAGTACAACTGGGTACTTCTGGATGCCCTTGGCATTTCCTATGACGAGGACGGGAGCATGGACGGGAATATCGGCTTTCCCTTTATGACATTGGCCTGTATCCTGGTAGGGATACTGGTGTTGTCGGCGGCGGGGCTGGTGATCTATAACATTCTGAAGATTTCCGTCACAAAGCGGATCAGGGAATACGGAACGCTTCGCGCAATGGGAGGTGAGCGGGGACAGATTTATGGCCTTGTTTCCCTGCAGCTGCTGATCCTCTGCGGTATCGGGATTCCCGTGGGCCTGTTGCTGGGGGTTCTCTCCGCAAAAGGTGTTCTGACTGCAGCCACAGGCATGCTGAACCCGGAATTATTTATGGCGGGAAGCACGGAAGAACTAAATGCCGCCATTGATTCCGTTCATACGGGAAATATACTTTTTATGCTAATGAGCATAGCTGTCACGCTGCTCTTTGCCATGATGGCGGCTTTCCCGGCAGCCCGATATGCCTCCCGGGTGTCACCCACAGTTGCCATGTCGGGGACAACCGTGAAAATAAAAAGGCGGGTAAGGAAAAATAAGAAAATATTTCATTTTGAAGCATATTACGCAGGGCTTAACCTGAGACGGGGGCGGGGCAGGACTGTGATCACAATCCTTTCCCTTGTCATGAGCATCACGGTCTATATTGCACTGCAGAGCTTTACTTCACTGCTGGATGCCGGCAGCCGGGTACAGGCCATGCATTCCGGAGACTATGCCGTCACAAACGAAACCATGGGTATCCCCGGGAAGGCGGTGGAGGCAATGAGAACGCAGGAGCTGGTGGAGAGCCTTTCCACGTCAAAGCTGACAGTCTTTGATTCGGGAGAGACGCTGCCTTTTCGCACGGATCTGGTCACACAGTCCCATGAGACATTGCAGATTGCCAGTGTAAATGCAGAGAGAGCTTTTTCACTCTTTCCGGGGCTGACCCAACAGGAGAAAGAAGATTTCCTCGCGGGGAAGGCATGTCTGGTCAAAAATCCCACTGCTTTTTCCTATGGCGATATGGAGATCACATTTACACAGCTTGGGGCAGGGGATGTGATCACCATGGGAGACTTCCCGATGCGCGTGGCAGGGGTGGTGGATTTTCCTGTTACCATCAATAACGAAGGCTTTACCAATGGAGTACAGGTTATAGTGAGTGATGAGGTTTATGAGTCCTTGATTGGAAATGACCGTTATTCCGAAATCTATCCCTTATTGAAGGAAAATGCGGATGCGGAAGCCTTTGAGAACTGGATGGATGACTGGTGCGGAGATGCCCCGGGGACACACTGGCTCTCTTACCGCCAGTCCGACGCCCAGATGGAGGAGAGCTTTGAGCAGATCCGGATGCTGTGTCTTGCGCTGATCCTTTTTGTGGGGATCATTGGTATCCTGAATATCATTAATACGGTTTACAGTAATATCCATACCCGCGTGGCCGAGATCGGTATGCAGAGGGCCATCGGAATGAGCCGGGGCAGCCTGTATAAGACATTTCTCTGGGAGGGCGCATATTATGGCATATTTGCGTCCCTGATGGGAGCGGCGCTGGGATATATCTGTGTGCTGTTCATCGGGGCGGCGCAAACGGATACCCTGCAGCTTGTGCCGGTGCCCTTTGGGGTGATCGGGGAGGCTGCGGTGCTGTCTGTGGCGGCATGCCTGATCGCAACGGCGGTTCCCCTGCGGTCCATCGCGAAGATGAGTATCGTGGAATCTATTGAGAATGTGGAGTGAAAATATTTTTGCTTTTTGGAATGGAAACGGATATACTGTAATCGGGGAAATGAGTGACAGTTTCGTATCAGAGCACAGGGAGCGGAAACATATGGCAGGAACAATAGGGATCGGACATCAGGACTTTGAGGTGGTTCGGGAAAAGGGCTATTTCTATATTGACAAGACTAAATTGATACGGGAGTGGTGGGAAAGCGGGGACAGTGTGACACTGATCACACGTCCGAGGCGGTTTGGCAAGACCCTGAATATGAGTATGCTGGAGAAGTTCTTTTCTGTGAAATATGCCGGACGGGGAGAGTTGTTTGAGGGACTTTCCATTTGGGAGGAAGAAAAGTATCGTGAGCTGCAGGGAACATACCCGGTGCTGTTCCTGAGTTTTGCCAGTGTGAAAGAGACGGATTACACTTCTGCCCGGAGAAAGATCTGCCAGCTGATCGCCGATGAATATATCAGGCATGCCTTCCTTCTGGAAGAGGGAGGTCTGCAGGAGGCGGAAAAGGAAATCTTTCTCAGGAAAACCATCGAAATGGAAGATGTGGACGCTACGCTTGCCCTCCATCAGCTTTCCTGTTATTTGTCCCGCTATTATGACAAAAAAGTGATCATTCTTCTGGATGAGTATGATACCCCATGCAGGAAGCGTATGTCAATGGATATTGGAAGGAGCTTGTGGCATTTACCAGAAGTTTGTTTAATGCCACATTTAAGACTAATCCATATTTGGAATGCGCTGTTATGACGGGGATCACAAGAATAAGCAAAGAATCCGTTTTTCCGGATTTAAATAATTTGGAAGTGGTAACGACAACCTCGGATAAATATGCGGACAGTTTCGGTTTTACGGAAGAAGACGTGTTTGCGG
>JAIEKC010000624.1:0-2090 GCA_029064505.1 Acetatifactor sp. | reverse complement strand
CTCCTCCATCATAGAACTCAGCGGCATCCCTCTGGCGGCGTTTGAGTATGAGCGGAGCATCAATCATGTGTTTGTCACCTCCGGCTTTGGCGGACTGCTGGAGCTGTCTGACCAAAAGGCGGCCCGGCTTTATCAGGACTCCGCCCTCTTCGACCGGTATATCCGCTCCCTCACCGAGACACCGGTAAAGGGCGAGGATGCGATCTACCGGATACGGGATGACAAATATCTTCATATTTATATCTCGGAATCCCCTGACGGATATCAGGGTATCATAACCGATGTCACAAAGGATATCCTGCAGAAGAAGCAGATGCAGTACGAAAACACCCATGACCCGCTCACCGGGTTATACAAATTCGATCACTTTAAAGAGCTGTCCGCAGAAATATTGTCGGAAATGGCTCCCGGAAAAACAGCCGCCATGGTCATGATAGATCTGGATTTCTTTAAATCCATAAACGACAGTTACGGACACGACACGGGCGACCGTTATCTGCAAAGCTTTGCGGCTGTCATGCAATCCATGCCGAAAGAGCATTTTCTGCCCGCGCGGCGTTCGGGGGATGAATTCTGTATGCTGATCTTCGATTGTGAAGATAAAGCGGATGTCATCCGTTTTATGGACCGGTTTTATGAGACCCTTCGCGGAAATGAGATATTGCTCTCCGATACCTGTTCAAGGGTGATCAGCGCCTCCTGCGGCTTCGCCCTGACAGACAGTGACGAAAATGATATCGCCGCACTTCTGAGCCATGCGGATGAAGCCCTGTACGAAGTGAAACGGAGCACGAAGGGGCGGTACGCGGAGTACGGCGGCTGTACAGACAGTTCCAAAGAAAGAGCGCACAATCAATGAACCACGCCGAAGCAGGCCATGAAACGTAGCAGTTCAAACAGGTCACTGCGCTGTTACGACGATGCACACTGCGCTCGCAGGTCTCGCAAAATTGCACAGAAATGTGTCCAAAAGACACATTGCAAATATTGATTTCGCGGGAAGGGACTGTCTGAACTGTTACCATGAAACATGTGAGAAAATAGACCCCCGCAGCAGAGTTGCGGGAATTTAACAATAGTGCTGCATCACATATTGCAGTTCTGTCTTTCCCTTATAGGTGTTCAGCCCCAGCTGATACACCACCGAAACCGGGAATTTTCCTCTGCCTGCATAGAGCGATGTTTCACTGCCCGCCCCGTATTTCTGATCCAGGAATTCTCCGAATTTCTCCAGATCCCCGAAAAACACAAGCTGTCTTCCCTCTCCCTCCGGGGTACTCACCCGGAAACGGGCACAGGTTTTGTTGGCCCCCATCTTAAAGCCCGACTGGAAGATCAGTTCCTTCTGGGCAAAAAGAGGCCTGGGATTCCCCACCCCAAAGGGTTCCAGCAGCTCCAGCTCCCCCGCCAGCCTCTCACTGGCATAGCCCAGGGGCATGGGTACATCGATATGCACCCTGGGAATGAAATCCTCCTCCGTAAGCTCCGCCTGTCCGTTCAAGGCTTTTCTCAGAGGCTCTATATCCTCCTCCGCCATGGAAAGTCCCGCCGCCAGCTTATGCCCTCCATATTTGGTAAAGTAATGTTTTGCCGCCGTCATGGCTTCGTACATGTGATAGCTCTCAATGGAGCGCCCGGAGCCTTTCACCCCTTCCTCTCCCCTGGTGAGAATGAAAACGGGATGATTATATTTCTCCCGGATGCGCCCTGCAATGATCCCCGCAAGGCTCTCGTGGACAGCCGGCAGATAGATCAGCATCACCTTATCCTGCTCCAAGTGATGTTCCCGGATATACGCCTCCGCCTGCTCCACTCCCTGCAGCGTCAGATTTTTCCGACTGTCGTTCAGCTCTTTTAAATCTCTCGCCGCGCTCATAGCTTCCACTCTGGTCGTGCTCTGCAGCAGCTCCAGCGCCCGCTTTGCGGTATCCAGACGGCCCGTTGCATTGAGGCAGGGTCCCAGCACAAAGCCGAGATGATAGGCCGACAGCTTCTCCGGCTCGATGCCGTTTACCTCCATCAGCGCCCTGATGCCCTGATTCCGCGTCCTTTTCAGGCGTTTCAGACCTTCCTTTACAATAATGCGATTC
>JAIEKC010000623.1:0-1483 GCA_029064505.1 Acetatifactor sp. | reverse complement strand
CTTCGCGGCCTGCTGCGCCCCAATTTGGTCACCGTAGCCCCACTACGCCTCCCCAATTGGGTCTTGCATCCCACAAAGTGTGACGCACACTTGTGGGAAAGCATTTTTCAAATACGCTCTGGAACAGAGGAGGGACGGAAAATGTATATAGCGGATAAGTATTGGAATAATTACATCGGAGATACGGATGACAGTTTGACACTGGTGGAGTATCTGGCTGACAGACATAAAGAAGAAATCTCTTTAGGTGAAATATTTGCTGATACCGGACTGAATAAACTGAATGGTGATTTCCGTCAGCATGAGGAACCTTTGACCGTTGCTCTGGTGAATATGGAGTCGGATTATGATGAGCCGGAGACGGAGTTTTATTATGCCATTGATCTGATCACGGATCTTGCGGCATTGCTGTTGGAATGCAAAGTGAGCGGAAGCGTGAATCTGTGTGAATTATCGGGAGAAGATTTGGAAACGCCTGTGCCTGATATCCGTATTACGGCTACAGCGGAGGAGCATGAGATGATAAATAAGGCTCTGGCCGATTTCGTTTCTGCACCGCTCGCTTACGACCTCAGCGAAATGTGCCCGGAAGAGGATATATTGGAAATGGCGGGAATCTGCGAAGAATTAAGAAATGAATTGTATGGGGAATAGGAGTCTTTTTCCAGAGAAAGGGAGGTGCTATGGGAATTTATCTGAATCCGAGGAATGATGATTTTGAAGAGACGATTCGCTCAGAGATTTATGTGGATAAGACGGGATTGATTGCCTGTACCAATAAATATATCAACACCAAACAAAAGTACATCTGTGTCAGCAGACCGAGGCGCTTTGGAAAATCCATGGCACTCAATATGCTTGCGGCTTATTACTGCTGCGGCTGTGATTCGGGCGAGCTGTTTGCCGGACGGAAAATAGCGAGTGATCCGACCTTTGAAGAGCATCTGAACCGTTATGACGTGATATTCCTGAATATGCAGCACTTTCTGATCAGTGCAAGGGATCAGGATGTAACAGGTTATCTGGAACAGGAGGTTCTGGAAGACCTTCTGGAGGAATATGGAGCTTTTATAAAGAAACCGGATATCGGGCTTGCCGATGCACTGAGAAGAATTAATGCCAAAACCGGAAAGAAGTTCGTATTCCTGATCGATGAATGGGACTGTGTGATGCGGGAAAGGCAGGAATCGGAAGAGCTCCAGAAACAGTATCTCGATTTCCTGGGGAATCTCCTGAAAGACCAGCCGTATGTGGCGTTTGCGTATATGACGGGGATCCTTCCCGTGAAGAAGTACGGGCAGCATTCCGCGCTGAACATGTTCTGGGAATACTCCATGACGGATCAGGGCCTTTTCGAGGAATACACCGGTTTTACGGACACAGAGGTAAAGGAACTTTGCGAGCGCTACGACATGGATTTTGCGGAGGCGGGAAACTGGTATGACGGATACCGTTTTACGGAGTTTCGGCATATATACAATCC
>JAIEKC010000622.1:0-1479 GCA_029064505.1 Acetatifactor sp. | reverse complement strand
GTGGATGAAGATTATAAGAGATACTATCCTTATAATGAACTGGGCAGTAAGGTCTTAGGATTTACCGGGGGAGATAATCAGGGAATCATCGGACTGGAGGTGATCTATGAGGAGTACCTGCAGGGGGAGCCGGGGATGATCCTCACCGTGACGGATGCCAAGGGCATAGAGGTGGAAGCCGCGGGAGAAAGGCGCATAGAGCCTGTAAACGGTAATGATCTGTGCATCAGCATGGACTTGAACATCCAGACTTATGCCACACAGCTTGCCACCCAGGCCTGTGCCACAAAGCAGGCGGACAGCGTGTCCATCATCGTGATGGATCCCAACAACGGCGAGATCAGGGCCATGGTCAATGTACCGGAATTTGACCTGAACGATCCCTATGCGCTGCCGGAGGGGACTCCGGAGAATGTCAGTGCGGAGGAGAAACAGAATCTCCTGAACGGTATCTGGAGGAACGGCTGTATCAACGATACCTATGAACCCGGTTCCACTTTTAAGATCATCACTGCTGCGGCGGGATTGGAGGCGGGTGCTGTAACGCCGGAGAGCACATTCAACTGTCCGGGCTTTATTGTGGTGGACGACAGAAAGATCCGCTGTCACAAGGTGGCGGGACATGGCAGTCAGGATTTTACCCATGCCATGATGAATTCCTGTAATCCCGCGCTGATCACTCTGGGTATGAGGCTGGGACTGGATTCTTACTATGAGTACTTTGAAAAATTCGGACTGAAGACAAGAACGGGCATCGATCTCCCCGGTGAGGCGGGCACCATTATGCACCAGAAAGAGAATATGGGAAATGTGGAACTTGCCACGGTGGCATTCGGGCAGTCCTTCCAGATCACACCCATACAGCTGATCACCACGGTGTCTTCCATTATAAACGGCGGAAACCGGATCACTCCTCATTTCGGAGTGAAGGCTCTGGACACAGAGGGAAATGTGGTGGAGACCTTCCAGTATCCGGTGACACCGGGTATCGTGTCGGAGCAGACCAGCGACACCATGCGGGAGATACTGGAGATGGTGGTGAAAGAAGGATCCGGTAAGAACGGGGCTGTGGAGGGCTTCCGGATCGGCGGAAAGACGGCCACCAGCCAGACGCTGCCCAGAGGGAGCGGGCGTTACATTGCCTCCTTTGTGGCTTTCGCACCGGCGGATGATCCCCAGGTCATAGCTATAGCCATTGTCAATAACCCTCAGGGAACGTATTATGGCGGGCAGGTGGCGGCGCCGATCCTGCGGCAGCTGTTTGAAAATATTCTTCCGTATATGGGAATCATGGAGTATAATCAATGAGGAATGTGAGTGTTTTGTCAGCCGCCATATCCTTTGCCCTCAGTGCGGTGCTTGGTCCTGTGATCATTCCCTTCCTGAGAAGCATCAAGTGCGGGCAGACGGTGCGGGAGGACGGTCCGTCCAACCATCTGGGGAAGACGGGGACGCCTACCATGGGTGGGATTCTGATCC
>JAIEKC010000621.1:0-2870 GCA_029064505.1 Acetatifactor sp. | reverse complement strand
GATATACAGTTTGTCCAGTCTGGCGTAGACATTCCAGTCCATACGGCGCAGATCATCCCCCGGCATATACTCCCGAAAGTCTGAGAATTCCGCGGAAATTCCCTTCTGCACCGACTTCCGGTTTCCGGACATATTCAGGCTGCTTTTGTGGGACATCCGAAGCTGCAGCCGGGACAAAGTATCATAAAATTTCGAATCAAACATACAAATCCTTTCCCTTTGGCATGACTCCTGCCGCCGCGGCTCACTGTCTTGCTCTGACGCAGGCATCAGGCACGGATCCCTTCCGGATCAACGCACTGATATACCGGCAGTTTATGAATAGCATGGCTTGGCGGAAATGATCTGTCGGATCACATCATCTTCCGTGATTCCTTCCGAAATGGCGTCAAAACTCAACAGCACACGGTGGCGCAGCACCGGATAGGCCACACTCTGCACATCCTCAAAAGAGACGTTCAGCCGCCCCTCCATGAAAGCCCTGGCCCTGGACGCCCGGATCATCGCCTGGGCCGCACGGGGACTTGCCCCCTCTCTGATATAGGGATTCTCCTCATGAGTAGCCATGACAAGCTCCAGGATATAATTCATGACCGCGTCCGCAAGGGGAATCTGAGAGATCAGCTTCCGCGCCTTCAAAAGCTCCTCCCCGTTCAAAAGTCCCCGGATCTCCGTGGGCTCCTGCCCCTCGGTGAGCGCCACAATGCCCCGCAGTTCCTCCTTACTGGGAAATTTTACCAGTATCTTGAACATGAAACGATCCAGCTGTGCCTCCGGCAGCGGATAGGTTCCCTCCTGTTCTATAGGATTCTGGGTGGCAAGCACCAGAAAGGGTTCCTCCAGAATATGGCTCTCATTCCCCACCGTCACCGTGTGCTCCTGCATGGCTTCCAGCAGGGCGGACTGGGTCTTGGGTGTGGCACGGTTGATCTCATCCGCAAGCACCAGATTGGCGAAGATGGGACCCTTTTCAAACCGGAAGCTGCTCTTCCCCTCGTCCTTCACCATAATATTGGTTCCCGTCACATCGCTGGGCATCAGATCCGGTGTAAACTGTATCCGCTTAAAGGAAAGCAGGAATACCTGACCGATGGTGCGCACCAGCATGGTCTTACCCAGCCCCGGCATACCTTCCAGAAGAACATTCCCTCCGGAGAGCAGCGCCAGCATGACCTGACGTATGATTTCCCTCTGGCCGATGATCCCCTTGCCGATCTCCTGCTCACATTCCATGATTTTCTGCTGATAATATTCTATTTCTGACATGGTGTCCTCCTACTTTTATTTCATTGCCGCTCCAGAGCATTTTGAAAAATGTTTTCCCCGGGGTGTGCGGCACAATTTGTGACAGATGAAATCATCCTGCTCCGATCAGTACCTTTTTTCCGCAAAAAGCAAAACCATATTTGCGAATCCTCTCCCTGGGAATCCCCTTTGCCACCAGTATTGCCTCATAGTTCTGTCGGTCAATCTGTTCCAGGGCATTCTTCACTGTATCGGATAATTCCGCCTCGTCCTCCGTATCCTGCACCTTGAATTCCATAATGATCGCATCCCGGCTGCTATGATCCTCAATGATATCTGCCGCCGCTTTATCCGCTGCCTCACTCCCCCGCTTAGGCTCCAACATCACATCATACCTGCCAAACCCGCTCTCCCGGTTGGAAGTAAGGACATATCTGTCAGCCAGTTCCACCATCATCCCCAATACAAAACCATGGTAGAAACGCTCCGGCTCTGTGTCAGACGGATTGTTACCGGTGTCAAAATAACTGAACGTCTGCAGAGCGACCTTGTTCATGTATACATTCATTGCCTTAACATCACCCATGAGCAAAGCCTGCAGAAATGCATTCTGAACCGGACGACACCTGCCGCCAAACCATCCCCTGACCATCTGGCGGAACATGATCCGCACCTCCGCATTGGTCAGCTCCAGATCATACACCGTCTCTCCGCTTTCCGCATCAAATTCCGTGTGTACCGCTTTCAGATATCCGCTGGCAAGAAACAGACTCCACACGGTATCATCGCCCTGATCCAACTGACTGAATACGATCTGTTCATCCAGAACAGTCTGCAAACGCCCTCCCCGCAGCAATTCTTCCACAGTCATCTTGATCTCCGGGCTTCCCTCCCGGATCAGCTTCCCAGCCAGAGCGTTAGCGCTGGTATTGACCCAGTAGGGAGCCGCTTTTCTCTTATCCAGATAGTTGATAATGGACCATGGATTATAAATATCTGAATGGCATCCAAACACGAAACCGTCATACCACTGCTTCACTTCCTCACGCCTGTCAGACAGTCCGAACTCATCCAATGCCGCGAATACTTCCTCTTCGGTAAATCCAAAACAGTCCTCATATTTTCCCGCAGTGGCAGTCACAACCTCCAGATGATTCAGATCCGAAAACATGGACTCCCTGCTGATTCTGGTAATTCCCGTCATGACGGCACGTTCCAGATACGGATTCGTCTTGAAAGTGGCATTGAAAATACTTCTGGTAAAATCCACAAGTTCCTCCCAATACCCGTTCACATAAGCTTCCTGCATGGGGGTATCATATTCATCCAACAGAATGATCACCTTTTTCCCATAATAGCGGGACAGATAAATGGACAGCATTTTCAGGGAAAATGCCGCCGTATTATCCTCCATATCCACTGATATCTGACGAAAATCATCTTTCTCGCTCTCGCTCAGAAGATCTCCCTCCAGCAGGAAGTCAAATCTGTCGTACAATAGCTTGAGGATACGGCAGATTGTTTTCCTTGTCTGGATAAAGGATGTCTCTTTCACATCCGCAAAACTGAGCAGGATCACCGGATATGTCCCCTGCAGGCAGCGATACTTTTCCTCTTTCCAGATG
>JAIEKC010000620.1:0-6914 GCA_029064505.1 Acetatifactor sp. | reverse complement strand
AGATCGATGCGCTTGAGCCTCAGTTTGTAGATGCAATTACAGATATTTATGAACATATATTGGGTGCCGGGCTCGGGGATCAGAGAGAGATTCTGGCACACCTGATTTCCAATACCATTCGCAAGATTGAAGGATCACACAGTTTTATCATTCATGTATCCAAGGAAGACTATCCCTTTGTCAGCATGCAGAAAAAGCAGCTAATGGCAGGAGCGGCTGCGGGAAACAGCACGGTGGAGGTAGTGGAAGATATTACCATGAAACAGAGTGAGTGTACCATTGAGACGGACGGCGGTATTTTTGACTGCGGACTGGGTACACAGCTCTCGGAGCTGAAGAAGAAGCTGATGTTGTTGGCTTATTCTAAGGAGGAATCGTCTTAAGCCATGGGTTCCGTTAATTTTCAAAGATACAGCAGAATAAAAGAAGAAACCTTTTTCCGCAAGTTGGGGAAGGTAGTCAATGTGGTAGGACTTACCATAGAATCCGCGGGACCGGATGCGAAGCTTGGAGACGTGTGCCGTATCCTGCAGGGCAGTGAGAGAGAGCATGCTCCCATTATGGCGGAAGTTGTGGGCTTTAAGGCGGGCAGAACGCTTCTTCAGCCCTATGATTCCGCAGAAGGCATCGGCGCGGGAAGTATTGTGGAAAACACGGGAAAGCCGCTGCGTGTGGAGGTGAGCGACAGTCTGTTGGGCAAGACCCTTGACGGACTTGGAAGACCTTTGGACGGCAGTGTGGTGGAGGGTGGTACGCCTTATCCCGTGGAAGCACAGGCTCCCGATCCTCTGACCAGGAAGCTGATAGACGAGGTTCTTCCTCTTGGCGTGAAGGCGGTGGACGGTATGATCACCGTGGGAAAAGGGCAGCGTATCGGCATCTTTGCCGGGTCCGGTGTGGGGAAATCCACGCTGATGGGCATGTTTGCCCGCAATACAAAGGCGGACATCAATGTGATAGCGCTGATAGGAGAGCGCGGAAGAGAGGTGCGGGAATTTATCGAGCGAGATCTCGGTGAAGAGGGTATGAGGAGATCGGTGGTAGTGGTCTCGACCTCTGATAAACCTGCATTGGAGCGTAACAAGGCGGCCAAGACCGCCACAGCGATTGCGGAATATTTCCGGGATCAGGGAAAAGATGTGCTTTTGATGATGGATTCCCTGACCCGTTTTTCCATGGCACAGAGAGAGATAGGGCTTGCCAGCGGCGAGCCGCCTGTGAGCCGGGGATATCCTCCAAGCGTTTATTCGGAGATGCCGAAGCTTTTGGAGCGTGCCGGACGTGCGGCGGTGGGATCCATAACGGGACTGTATACCGTTCTGGTGGACGGCGATGATTTTAACGAGCCCATTACGGATACGGCCAGAAGTATTCTGGACGGGCATATTATGTTGGACAGAAAGCTGGGGCATAAGAATCACTACCCGGCCATCGATATCCTGCAGAGTATTTCCAGATGTATGAGCCAGATCGCCACCAGAGAGCATAAACAGCAGGCGGGCAGGCTGAAAACGGTTCTTGCCACCTACAATGAGGCGGAGGACCTGATCAACATCGGTGCATATAAAAAGGGAAGCAATCCTTCCATTGATTATGCCATCAGTAAGATCGACGCGGTGAATCAGTTCCTGTGTCAGGATGTGGATGAGAAGTTTGATTTTGATACGAGCGTGGAATTGTTGACACGGCTTTTTGCAGAATAAAGGAATTAAAACAACCATGGCACGGTTTCGATATTCAATGCAGAGTATTCTGGATATCAAATTGAAGATGGAGACACAGGCAAAGCAGGAATTCTCGGCCGCCAGGGCGGCTCTGGACGAGGAGGAGGCCAAGCTGGCCCGGCTTGTTGAGAGAAAGAAAGGGTATGAGAGAGAGGCGGCAAGGCTTCGCTCAGGCACTCTGAATTTCAGAGACATGGAGGAAAATAAGACGGCGATCCTGTGTATGGAGAATTTCATCATTGACCAGAAGGTATGTGTGAAGGAAGCAGAGCGTATACTGGAACAGGCAAGGGTGAAGCTGGCAGAGGTCATGATGGAGCGTAAGACCCACGAATCTCTGAAAGAGAAAGCGTTCGGTGAATTCCTGAGGGAGGAAAACAGGCGCGAGGGAAAAGAAGTAGATGAACTGACAAGTTATACATACGGACAGAAACATATTGTTCAGACTTGATTCATATGCTTTTAGGAAATGAGGGAAAGTATGGCTAAGGAATTGACTCCTGAAGCTGCTGCGGCAGAGGCGGAGAAGAAAAAGTTAAAAGAAGAAAAGATACAACTGAAAAAGGAACAGAAGGAGCAGAAGAGAGACGCAAAACGCCGTGCAAAGGAAATATCCAAGCAGGAAGAAGAACTCTCCGAAGATGAGGAGGGAAATGGTCTGGTCACCTTCTTTGCCACAATATTGATCGTGGCATTGTGGCTGGCGGTGATCTGCGTGATCGTAAAGCTGGATATAGGGGGATTCGGAAGTTCTGTGCTGACGCCTATCCTGAAAGATGTGCCTGTGGTCAACCGGATTCTGCCGGGAAACGCCCAGACGGAGACTACGGATCCGGAAAGCTTTGGCGGATATTCCAACCTGCAGGAAGCGGTTGATTATATCAAACAGCTGGAGCTGGAACTGGAACGAGTGCAGAATGCGTCGGCCCAGAAGGATGTGGATCTGGAGAGCCTGAAGGCGGAGGTTCTTCGCCTGAGGGAATTTGAAGACAGACAGACGGAGTTCCAGAGAATAGAGAATGAATTCTATGAGGATGTGGTCTATTCCGATAAGGGGCCCGGAGCGGAAGAATACAGAAAGTGGTATGAGGAGATGAATCCCGCCACCGCAGAACTTCTGTATAAGCAGGTTATCATACAGCTTCAGGAAAGCCAGGAGATCCAGGATTTTGCCCAGGCATATTCAGAAATGAAGCCTAAGCAGGCAGCGGGAATATTTGAGGAGATGACCGACAATCTGGAACTGGTTGCAAAGATATTGAACACCATGAGTGCGGATGACAGAGGTGCAATTCTGGGCGTTATGGATGCCGAGGTGGCGGCAAAGCTCACAAAGATCATGAATCCCGATACTTAAGGGGGATTACAGATCTGCCGATATATGGTATGAATGCCTCAAAAGGCATTTATATAAATAGAACATAGAAAAAACAAGAAAGGAGGAGGAACATGACAAGCACATCTGTTAAGGATGTAAGTTCAATCTTTACGAACCTGTCAGCTGCAATGGGAAACAAAGCCACAGGCATTGGGCAGAGCGGATTTCAGGCGGTATTGAACAATCAGACCCAGAAGAATGCGGAGAGTCAGGTTACAGAAAACCGGACCACAGAAAGCCGGACTCCGGAGAGCCGCCCCGCTGCTGAGACAGAGCAGAGTGATTCCGTTACCCCCGGGGATACTGACAAAGTGCAGTCTGAGGAGACAAAAAATGTCTCGGCAGAGCGCGAAGGCGAAGAAATGACTTCCGAGGAGCTGGAAGAGGCCATGGCAGTGCTGGAGACAGCGGCTGTGGAAATGATCCGACAGACAGCAGAACTGTTGGGAGTTCCGGTAGAAGAGGTACAGAACCTTATGGAACAGCTGGGTATGGAGGAGTTGGATATTTTAGATCCAAAGCAGCTCAGCGCACTGTTTCTGCAGGCCAGCGGTGCGAAAGATCCTTACGCGCTGGTTACCGATGCGGGTCTGTACGAGGACTATCAGACACTGATGAATGAGCTGGAGACAGTCATGCAGGAATGTGGCGAACAGCTTGGCACAGACCCGGCACAGATGTCCGCACTTCTGGCGAAGATTCAGGAGAGGCCTGCAGTACAGAGTGAGACACCCATTGTGGAAGTTTCACATGAGAAAGGTACTGTGGAGAATGAACTTCCCGTTGCGGGTGAGATCACGGTTCCGGAAAATACCGGAGCGGAGGCCCGGACGGATGCTGCGGCAAGCGGCAGAGAAGAGGGGCATAAGGAGAGCAGACCGGATGACGGGGAGCAGCAGGGCAATCTGTTCCTGCAGAACCTGAAGGCGGAGGAGTTTCAGCCTGAGGTGCAGCAGACCGCGGAGACGGCAAGGCTTGCAGAGGCCGACAACACCGAGAATATCATGCGTCAGATCATGGATTACATGAAGATCCAGGTGAAGGCGGATACTTCTGATCTGGAGATGCAGCTTCATCCCGCAAGTCTGGGAACGGTACAGGTTCAGATCGCTTCCAGAGGCGGCGCGCTGACCGCAAACTTTATCACACAGAATGAAGCGGTAAAGGCGGCACTGGAGAGCCAGATGGCCCAGCTGATTGAGCGGTTTGACGAGCAGGGTGTCAAGGTGGAAGCAATCGAGGTGACTGTCCAGACCCATGAGTTCGAGAGAAATCTGGAGCAGGGGCGCGGCAGGGAACAGCAGAATGAGGAACCCGCCAAGAAGGGCAGGATCAGAAGACTTAACTTAAACGATGCGGTTTCCATGGAAAACATGGAGGAGGAAGATGCGCTGGCGGCGGATATGATGGCGGCCAACGGCAATACGGTAGATTACACCGCATAGTATATTATTGCAAATGTGGAAAGGAGGAAGATAGACCATGGCAAATTGGGCAGTGGTGGAAGACGGTAAGATTGTAGAGTCCACATCACAGAGTTCGCTGACAAAAGCGAGCGAAGCCAGCAAGAACGGGATGGATAAGGATGCTTTCCTGCAGCTTCTGGTGGCACAGATGAAGTATCAGGATCCCCTGGAACCTACTACCAACACGGAATTTGTGGCGCAGTACGCACAGTTCTCCCAGGTAGAGCAGATGCAGAATATGGCGGCGACTTCGGAGCTGGCAAGAGCAACCTCTCTGGTGGGAAAGGAAGTATATATTAAGACTACAGATTCCGCGGGTGCGGAAAGATATGTTACAGGTAAGGTTGACTATGTACAGTTCGAGGGCGGCAAGGCATACCTTGTCATCGATGAGAGGCTGTATTCCCTGGACGATCTTGCTACAGTATTGGATAATGATTATCTGGCAGCGTATGAAAAAGCCCGTGACTTCAGCAATAAGCTGGCTAAGCTTCCCAGCAAGTACAGCATTGGTCTGGCAGATGGAGAGACCATTGATGAGCTGGAAGAGACCTACAACAACATGACCGATTACGAGAAGTCCTTTATCGCATCGGCAACGGTGGACCTTTTGAAAGAGTATATTGAAAGAATACAGCAGCTTCGTCTGAGCGCCGGTGAGACCGGAGACGGTTCCGATAAGGTAGAGGGAGACGGCACGGAAGGCTCCGATAAGGTGGAAGGCGACGGCACGGAAGGTTCCGATAAAGTGGACGGTGACGGCGAAGATTCCGGCGACGGAGAAGGTGCAGAGGGAACAGAAACAACGGAATAAACATGGACGGGAGCGAGGAGAGAGATGCAGATCAAGAATAACGGTTATCTTTCCATTGGGCAGCTGACAGAACAGTACCTGAACGGTACGCAGAGGCCGGAGAACCCCCGTGAGACCAGGGAAGGTCTTTCCTTTCAGGAGATTTTGCAGCAGAAGGCGCTGCAGGATGCAGGCAGCCTTAAGTTTTCCAAGCATGCCTTGGGAAGATTGAATGACCGCAATATCGAGCTCAGTGAAGGTCAGCTGGAGAGGCTGAACGAAGGGGCACAGAGAGCGGGACAGAAGGGAATCAGAGATTCCTTGGTGATCGTGGACGAACTGGCATTTATCGTAAACGTACCCAATCAAATAGTTGTGACTGCGATGGACAGTACAGAGACCAATGAAAATGTATTCACTAATATCAACGGAGCAGTAATTATATAACCGGACCTTACAGGAGGTTTCGCTTCCCGAATGACGGACGGAGGCTGCTGCTCCCCAACAGGAGGAATAAGTACTATGATGAGATCACTTTTTTCTGGTGTATCGGGTCTTAAGACACACCAGACCAGGATGGATGTTATCGGTAATAACATCGCCAATGTAAACACCGTGGGATACAAGGCAAGTTCTATGGTATTTGCAGACTTGATGAGCCAGACCACGCAGAGTGCCAGCGGCCCGAATGCGCTTACCGGCACCGGCGGTACCAATGCCAGACAGATCGGTCTCGGCGTAAAGGGCGGGGCTATCAATATCAATATTACAGGACAGGGTTCCGCACAATCCACCGGAAATCCCTTTGATATCATGATCGAGGGAGATAATTTCTTCGTGGTGAACAATGGTACGGAGAACTGTTTTACCAGAGACGGTTCTTTCTATGTGGATGCGGCAGGTAATCTTGCCATGACCAGTACCGGCTACAACGTCATGGGATGGCAGGTGGATCCCGAGACCATGGATATCAGGCAGGATACGGTATCCGCCCTGCGTATTATGAGTGCGGCGAATCTCACCTATCCGCCGGAGGCTACCACCCAGGCCAACATGGCGGGCATTTTGGATAAGAATGATAAGGATGCTACCAGTTCCAACGGTAAGGTGGTGAACCTGCAGTTCTTTGATGCCCTGGGGTATCGCTATACGGCGAAATTCGCCTTTAAGAAATCGAATAAGATAGCTGCGGACGGAGCGACTCCGGCACAGGATGTCTACAGCCTGGAGCTGGTGGGCATCGAGGATGACTACGGGAACAAGGTGGATATTCCTGAGAACCTTGATCCTCCTCTGTTTGGTGACGCGGGCTCAACCCAGCTTAAGCCCGGTAAAGTTACGTTTGATTCTACCAATTATAAGTGGGACGGTTCGCAGTTACAAAAGTCGGATGGTACCATTCTTGTAAATGCGGGGGATCTGTTTACCAATGGTAATCTGAAAGGAAAAGAAGAAGAAATTCAGGTCACGAACGGTGCTGACACGGAGACAATTACCGTCCAGGAGGGACTGGATGCCATTGCGAAGGCATACGGATTTGAGGGATCCACGGA
>JAIEKC010000062.1:0-2541 GCA_029064505.1 Acetatifactor sp. | reverse complement strand
ATAGCCGCCCGGCGCTTTATGGAAAAAATGACGTCTCCAGTTCTCCGGTATCTTCTCCATATGCTCCGCATCATAGACCCCCCGAATGGCCTGGGTAAGTGCCTGTGTGGATATATCCGTAGCCAGGATCCTGGCATCCCAGTGCTCATGATCCAGTCCCAGAAAATCTCTTACGGTCATGGCGATCATATAGGGTTCCTCGCCGCTGGAAGCCGCGCCGCACCAGATGCGCAGATCCTTTGCCGCCATCGCCTTCTTCTGTGCCCAGGGCAGCACTTCCTTTTTAAAGAAATCAAAATGCCCGAATTCCCGCATGAAATAGGTATGGTTTGTGGTCAGATAATTGACCAGCGCCCTCTCCAGGTCGCCTGTCTTATCCCTTTCCACATCATTCATAAAAGCGCTGAAGCTGCTCCATCCTCCCCGGCGCAGGTAATTTTCCAGTCTGCCATTAATAATAGTCTTTTTACCATTTAAGTCAATACCATATCGTGTTTTCACAAAAGATACAATTCTTATAAATTCCTCATCCGATATCATAATACCACTTTTTTACCCCTTTTGACACAAAAATATTATCTTTCCTGAAATTAGCAGAAATGACCGCCCCAAAAAAACTTTTTCAAACACGCTCTAACAAAGCTGACGCGCGATCTTGCAGAAGATCTGGAAGATCTCCGGATGAAACTTTTTGCCGGATTCCTTCTGCATGATCTGTAATGCCGACTCCTTGTCAAACGCATCGCGATAGCTTCTCCTCTCTGTAAGCGCACTGTACACATCCGCCACAGCCACGATCCGCGCCGCCAGGGGAATATTCTCCCCCTTTAACTGTTCCGGATATCCGCTGCCGTCCCAGTTCTCATGGTGGTAATTCACCACATCCACGGAAATCCGGACAAAGTCATTAAAATCAGTGGTCACATGCAGATCCTTCAGCAGCTTGGCGCCCACTTCGGGATGGCTCTGTACCAGCTTTGTCTCCTCCTCGTCCAACGCTGACTCTTTTTGTAATATATACTGAGGAATACTTATATTGCCAATATCGCAAAGAGCTGCCGCCGCTTCGATCGTATCGATATAGGTATCCGAGATATACTCTGCGAACAGCGGTGAAAACTGCATGCTCTGCGCCAGTTTCCTGCAGTTTTTCTGCAGTCTCTCAATATGCTCATGACTGTAAAAGGATTTCTCCGCAGCCATGTTCGCGAGAGCATACAATACATTCTTCCTCTCCTGTTCGATCTGACGCACCTGCTCCTGAACCGATTTCTGGAGCCGCCTGTTATTTTCGCTGATCTTCAATGTTGCGGCATGGAGCGAAAGGTGAAGCTTTACCCTGGCCTGCACCACCTCCGGGATAAAGGGTTTGACAATGTAATCGTTTCCTCCCAGAGAAAATCCCTTGACCACATCCTCAGACTCTCCAAAGGCAGAGATAAAGATGACCGGGACATCCCTCGTATGTGCTCTGCTCTTTAAGATCCGACACAATTCATGACCGTCCATCTCCGGCATGGAGACATCCGTCAGCACCAGATCCGGATTACAGCGCTTGAATTCCTCCAAAGCCTGAACCCCGTTTTCCGCCAGGACGGGACGGCATCCCATGTCCTTAATGATCTCTTCCAGGATCACTCTGTTCATTTCTACGTCATCAACGATCAGGATTACAGAATCACAGTTTTCATTATGTTCATAGTCCATCCGCCACATCCCCTTCTTCCGGTTTCTGTTCCATGTTTGCCTTCAGTTCCTCTAAGCTTGCAATGGCTTTCTCGTAATTTTCCTTCTGTACCGCCATTTTGAGACGCAGCACACTTCTTGCGGCATCCCGGGGTGCCCCTTCTGTCAGCTGCCTTACCGTCTCCATGAAGTCCTCTGCCTTCTGCCAGTTCTCCATCTCGATACAGAGAACCATCTTTGACAGTGTTTTATCCAGCAATTCCATATTTTCCGGTGTTCCGAATGTACGCATCGCATCCGCCCCATCGCTTTCCGGGACCTCGGAAGCCATGATGCACAGTCCCGCATTGCTCCTGCGGGCCGCTGCGTCCGGAAGGGCGTATTCCTCCGAACCGGCATCGCCGTCTCCGACCCATATGGAAAAAGCGAAGGTGGTGCCCTTATTCTTCCGGCTCTCCACGCTGATGCTTCCGCCCATCATTTCCACGAACTGCTTGGTAATATTCAATCCCAGACCTGTGCCGCCATACTTTCGGGAAATAGAGGCATCCACCTGGGAAAAGGCCTTAAACAATTTGTCCTGATTTTCTTTCTCGACGCCAATACCCGTATCCATCACAAGGAAATACAGCTCAATGGTATTTTTGACCTGTGCCGTCTTGAGTATTTCCAGAGAAATCTTTCCCACATGGGTAAATTTCTGGGCATTGGACAACAGATTGTTCAATATCTGCACAATCTTCAGTTCATCTCCCACAATGTATTCCGGTATCTCGGGGGATACTGTGACGAAAAAATCCAATCCTTTTTCGGTAATTTTATTGTGATGATTGCCCCTGACATAATCAATCATGC
>JAIEKC010000619.1:0-2826 GCA_029064505.1 Acetatifactor sp. | reverse complement strand
TTTATATATAAGGTTTAGAAAAGGAGGTGCCTTTCCATGAAAATGACATTTCAGCCCAAAAAGCGTTCTCATGCAAGAGTTCACGGTTTCAGAGCAAGAATGAGTACTCCCGGCGGAAGAAAAGTTATAGCTGCCAGACGTGCTAAAGGAAGAAAGAGATTGACTGTATAATATAACATACTGTATGAACAGTGCAGTGTGTTGGCAGGAATGTGACAGGTCACAGAAATGTGGCCTTTTTCTCTTTCAGAAGTTGATTTTAGGAGTAAAATGAGGTTTTCAGAAAGCTTAAAAAAAAATCACCAGTTCCAGTTCGTTTATAAGTACGGAAAATCTTATGCAAATAAGTATCTGGTTATGTATGTGAAGGAAAATGGCATGGAGAAGAACCGGATTGGGATCAGTGTGAGTAAGAAAGTCGGCAACAGTGTTGTGAGACACCGGGTCACAAGGCTGGTGCGGGAAAGTTACCGGTTACATGAAGCAGTGTTCAATAGTGGTTTGGACATTGTAATCGTTGCAAGACAGAGTGCAGCTTCGGTGGGATATGAGGAAATAGAAAGCGCGCTGCTTCACCTTGGAAAGCTTCATCATATTATTAAAGTATTTTTTTATTTTGATTAGAACATGAAAAAAGTATTGATTGCCGTTATAAAATTTTATCAAAAATATGTTTCTCCCATGAAAGGCACAAAATGTCCTTATATTCCTTCCTGTTCCCAGTATGGTTTGGAAGCGGTCCAAAAATATGGAGCGTTTAAGGGAGGACTTTTGGCTTTTTGGAGGATATTGCGATGTAATCCTTTTTCAAAAGGAGGGTATGATCCTGTACCCTGACGGCAAAGCAGGAGGATAAATGGATTTAATTTTATTGACTCAAAATGCCACTCCTATTATAGGACAAGTTGCCAAACTGCTCGGATGGATCATGAACGGTATCTTTTATGTGATAGATAAGATCGGAATTCCAAATGTGGGTCTGGCAATTATTCTTTTCACAATTGTTGTATATCTTTTGATGATGCCTCTCACCATCAAGCAGCAGAAGTTCTCCAAGCTTTCCGCTAAAATGAATCCGGAACTTCAGGCGGTTCAGGCAAAGTATAAAGGCAGGACCGACAATGAATCTGCCATGGCACAGAATGCGGAGATCCAGGCTGTTTACGCAAAATATGGTGTTTCCCCCAGCGGAAGCTGTGTGCAGCTATTGATACAGATGCCTATTTTGTTTGCTCTGTACCGCGTTATTTATGCGATGCCTTCCTATGTTACAAAAATAGGTAATACCTTCCGTGTACTTGCAGATAAGGTCATTTCTGTGGATAACGGAGCTTTTATTCAGAATTCCGATGTGGAAAGTATTGCAAATACTGTGGCTATGTATGGAAAGTCCCTTACAGAGGGAACTAATGTATCCAATGGTATTATTGATGTTTTAAATAAGCTTTCTTCCACCGATCTGGCATATATTGCCGATCATTATGATCTGAATCAGCTTACCTATGAGGGACAGTTGATATTGAACAGTGATACGACCAGAGGTCTGATCGATACTTATAATAATTTCCTTGGTCTGAATATCGCCGATTCTCCCATGACTCTGATCAGGGGCGGTTGGATGGAAGGTTTATGGGGAGTTGTCATAGGAGCTGCCCTGATTCCTATCCTTTCTGCGGTTACACAGTGGATCAATGTGAAGCTGATGCCCCAGGCACCGACTAATAAGGAAAACGAACAGGCTTCCTCCATGGCACAGTCCATGAAGACCATGAATATGATAATGCCCATCTTTTCCGCATGGATGTGTTTATCACTGCCTGCCGGTATGGGTCTGTACTGGGTTGCCGGTAGTGTGGTGAGAAGTATTCAGCAGGTTATCATCAATAAGCATATCGATAAGCTTGATTTTGAGGAGATCATTAAGAAGAATTCTGCCAAGAGCGCCAAGAAGATGGAGAAGATCAAGAAGCAGCAGGAGATGATGAAAGAGTATTCCAGTATCAACACCAGAAATATTCAGTCAAAGGCTTCCCTTTCTCCCGGAAATTCGAATTCTTCCGGCAGCGGTCAGAACAGCGATACGTCTCATAATACTTCGGCTTATTCGAATGCGAAGCCGGGCAGTATGATGGCTAAGGCTAATATGGTCAGGGATTATAATGAAAGAAATAATAACAGTAATAAATAGGGAGGATGTTGGATATGGAACTGCAATATATTGAAGTATCTGCCAAGACAGTAAATGAAGCGATCACCGAGGCATGCCGAAAGCTTGGAGTGACAAGTGATAAGTTGGTTTGGGATGTATTGGAAGAAGGATCCAACGGATTTTTGGGAATTGGTTCGAAACCTGCTGTTATTAAGGCTGCCGCCAAGATCGAAGAGGTTTCCGTGGAAGATGCGGCGAAGAATTTCCTTCATGATGTGTTTGCTGCAATGAATATGACGATAGTGGTCGATGTGAAATATCGCGAAGACGAGAAATCCATGGATATTGATCTCAGTGGTGACGAAATGGGTGTTCTCATCGGTAAGAGAGGACAGACTCTTGATTCCCTTCAGTATCTGGTTTCCCTGGTGGTGAATAAGGGTTCAGAGGATTATATCAGAGTTAAAGTAGATACAGAGAATTACAGAGAGAGAAGAAAGGAAACTCTTGAAAATCTGGCGAAGAATATTGCTTACAAGGTTAAGAGGACAAAGAGATCTGTTTCTTTGGAGCCTATGAATCCTTATGAGAGAAGGATCATTCATTCTGCTTTACAAAATGACAAATATGTGACGACTTACAGCGAAGGTGAAGAACCTTTCAGGAGAGTGGTTGTA
>JAIEKC010000618.1:0-10772 GCA_029064505.1 Acetatifactor sp. | reverse complement strand
ATTATATATAAATAACATGATAACAATATAGTAACAATACTGAAAGGAGAAAACAATGAAAAAATTAGAATTTTTTGTATGATACTTTCTTTTTTGGTGGCTACTTGTTGCGCCAACCCTATAATTTCACGGGCAAGTGCGTTGCCTGTTTTGGTTGAACACGAAGAATATGAAGAAATTACTGATCCCCATGAATTATTACAGTTGGCTCTACAACAAAATACATTTGTTGATGGGGAGTGCTGTGCCTATAGTGATGGAGTTGATGAAGCTATTGTAGTAACACAGTTGATTGAAAGTAAAACATTTTCTAATGGTTCTCAGGAAAAGGCATATGCAACAACAAGTTTTTTGGTTTTAGATGAAAATGGTCAGAAAATGACGAGAGAACAATTATTGGAATATAATGCCGAGGCTGATTTAACTGGCAATGAAACTAAGTCTGGAGGAAATTATAGTCTCATTGTTTCCTGTACCGCATATTGGGAGTGGAAAAGGGAAAATGGATCAACTTGGGCAAGATGTACTCATACTACAAATCAGGTTGTAGGAAATACAAGTGGTCAACACTATGTAAAAGAATTGAGTTGCTTTTTTGCAGCTACTAATGATCTTGGAAGTGAAGATTTACGGGTTGACAGAGTTATTATAAATTACCCTACACCATATTTTATGTATACTGCAACAAATCCGAATGGAGGGTTTTATCTTGATACTCCTTATTTTGCACAAATTTCAGCAGGGGTCGATATTACTTATGACGATGGAAGCGTTTCTCAAGTATTCATAGATATAAAAGCAGCGATAAATAGTTCCGGATGGCATTAAATATGTTTAACGTGAACGAGATTTTTGCTTTCATAACATTTTTAGAAGTATAGTAATGATTTCATTGCTGTATCAGAACTATTGCAATAAGATCTGTCATATGGTAAATTTTTTTTAAAAGCATGATATTGTTATCATGGAGGGATTAGTATGAAAAAAGCAGGTATTCTCGTATGCTGTGCTGTTATTATGAGTCTGGCTGCCTGTTCTCAGCAGCCCCAGACTTCCGGTACGGCTTTCCAGCCTCCGATAGAGGGAGTGCAGTGGGGGATGAGTCCGGAGGAAGTGATGGACGTTTTGTCACTGTCGGAAGAGTGCATTCAAAACAGTGATGAGTGGACGGCGACTCTTCAATGCGATGACATGGAGATTTTTGGGCAGGATGCAGATGCGCTGATGGTATTTGATATGAGATCCCGGGTGGGACTGGTGAAGATGAGCATCGTCTTTCCGGAGGCCTCTGAGGAATCGCTGGCGGAAAGGCTTGTGGAGGCCTATGGCGGGCATAGCGGGGTGAATGCAGGAGGAAAACCTTACCTGTGGGAAGACGAAAAGATTGAGGAACTGCCGGAAGGGATACAGGAAAGATTCCGGTATATGTGGTTGGAATGTCCTCCCCGGGAGGAGGAAATCTTTTCCGAAGAAACCATATGGAATGCGTACAAGGTGCAGCCGCTGGTAACCGTGGCTTTGAATGACAATGTGCTGACTTATGACGGCGGCAATATGGCGGCATATCTGATCTATAATGACGATACCGCCTATGAGCAGCTGCAAAGTCTGCGCGGCAGCAATTAAAAAAACTTGATTTTCTCGCAGAATACAGTATACTAATAATAATTGGCGAGTGGTTACGATGGAGTAGCTTCCTAGTGAATGCTGCTCCATTTTCCTGTTTTGCCAGTTGCGAAACGCATTTCCGGAATTTGCAGGCTTTTTGCATAAGCCGGGAGTCGGGGAGTGAACGGTGAACATTCCGATTCTGAAGATGCGTAAAATAGACTCTCGGAATCTTTTTGTACCTGATCTTGCGGGAAGATTTTTTGTTGGCGGTACATAAATTTATGTCAGATACACTTTGTGTATCTTATACACTTTGTGTATCCTGGACGTGGAACATACGCCTCATAAATTTGCGTGCAGCCGGCGGGAAATCGGCCGCAAAGGCAGGCGCAGGGGAGTTCCCGGGAGGCTGTCAAATAGGATAGGAGGAGAAGATTATGAAGAAGAAACTGCTTTCAATGGCTCTGGCAGCAGCGATGACAGTCACTATGCTGACAGGCTGCGGCGACGGTCAGTCGGCAAATGCTTCCGGAAACGGCAGCAGCATGTACCGCGTGCTGTATTCCAGTGAGGTCTCTACGCTGAATTACCTGACTACAGCCACTACCAATGAATACCAGATCGGTGCAAATGTAATTGACACGCTGGTTGAATATGACAATTTTGCGAACCTGCAGCCTGGCCTGGCGACGGAGTGGAGTTATGATGAAGCTTCCATGACATGGACCTTCACCCTGCGGGAAGGACAGAAGTGGGTCGATCATACTGGCGCGGCGGTGGCGGATGTGACCGCGCAGGATTTTGTGGACGCCATGGCGTATGTGCTTGATCCCGCCAACAACAGCGCTACCGCGAGCAATCTGTTTGGCACCATTAAAAACGCGGAAGAGTACTACAATGGACTTGCAGGAGAGGAAGGCGCTGCTAAAATTGATTTTTCCGAGGTAGGTGTAAAAGCGGTGGATGCAACCACCCTGCAGTATACACTGGCGGCGGAGTGTCCTTATTTCCTGTCCATGCTTACTTATGTATGTTTCATGCCCGCATATGGTCCCCAGCTGGCGGAGCAGGGAACTAATTTTGCCACGACTGCCGACTCTATGTATTACTGCGGCGCATACTATATTTCGGCCTTTGAGCCTCAGGTACAGATGGTATTGACCAAGAATCCCAACAACTGGGATGCGGAGCATGTCTACATTGATGCCATCCAGAGAACCTACAATGCCGAGGCAGATACCATCGGCGCTGAGATGGCAAAAAGAGGGGAGATTGATCAGACTACCCTTGGTTCCGATATTGTTGACGCGTGGATGAGTGATCCCGCTACCAGCAGCATGGTCAGCATGCAGAGACCTAAGATCGATTTTGACTATTTTTACTGCTTTAACTTTAATGTACATAAGCTGAACGAGGATTTTTACAGAGAGGGAATGACCGGCTACAGCATTGATGAGAAGTATGAGCCCTGGAACTGGGAGATTGCCGTGAACAACGAGAATTTCCGTCAGTCCATCATGCATGCCATCAACCGCACCAGCACTGTCTATATCAGTACGGGCGATTATGCCGATCCCGCTAACTATATCCAGAATACCATCACTCCTGCAGGCTTCTCGGTAGACGAGTCCACAGGAAAGGATTACACGGAGCAGGAGGCGTTTGCGGATATTGTGTCAAAAGACTTTTATGATCCGGACGCTGCAGTTGCCTACAAGGAAGCGGCCATGGCAGAGCTGGCTTCCGAAGGTGTCACTTTCCCGGTAAAGACGCTGGTTCGCTATAATCCTACCACTAGCAACTGGGAGGAAGAGTGTGTGGTATTGGAGCAGCAGCTGGAGAGCGTTCTCGGAGCCGACTATATCGATGTCATCGTGGAGGCAGGTCCTTCCGACAGCTTCCTGACAGATGTGCGCCGTTCCTGCGATTATATGCTGCTTCTCTGCAACTGGGGCGCGGACTATGCCGATCCTGAGACCTGGACGGACCCTTTCTATCAGTCTGCAAACGGTGACGGTACTTATAACCGTGGCATGAGATATGCTTACATGGCATATGCTATTGAAGATAACACTGCTTCCGCTGAGACAGTGAAGGAATACTTTGAACTGGTGGAGGCTGCCAAGGCGATCACCAACGACACCACGGCACGTTATGCCGCATTTGCGGAGGCAGAGAGCTTCCTCATCGAGCATGCCCTGGCAGTGCCTTACGGTGTGACGGTCAGCGATTTTGTGGTTTCCAGACTGAATCCATGGGAGGGACAGTATGCCGCATTTGGTGTGTCCAATCTCCGCTATAAGGGACAGAAGCTGTATGACAATCCGATTTCCATGGAAGAGTTTGAGAAGTCTGCAGAAGAACACAAGTAATCACTGTTCACACCCGCGCCATTCGCAAAATCGTGCTTTCCGCTGCTTTGCAGCTGTTTTTGCTCATGAAAGGGCGCTCCTTTCGTCAACCTCTCAACTGTCAGGCTGACGCCTGAACAGCAATCCGAAAGCTTGACAGAAGGAAAGGGTTGGAATAAGATATTATGGAGGCAGGTATGGGAGGATTCCTGTATCTGCCTGTTCTTTTCATTGTTTGTCTGTATACTTGTATAAATAAAAGCAGCATCTGCCCAATCAGTGTCCGGAGTATTTGCGTACGCCAAAGCGGTCGTAAACGACTCTGCCGGAAAAGACACCATACAGGCGGATACGGAACAATTTGCCGCGTACGGCAATTGAATGGAGAAGGAACATTATGGCAAAGTACATGATAAAGAGAATCGGAAGATCCCTTTTGACACTGACGCTGATCATATGCATTGTTTTCATCTTGATGCGTCAGATGCCCATAGAGGGTTACTTCCAGAATTTTGACAAGCTGACAGACGCGCAGATACAGGCGGGTCTGAAGGAACAGGGGCTTTTGGATCCCATGCCGGTGCAGCTTGTGCACTTTTTCCGGAATATGTTTCAGGGAGATTTCGGTGTGTCCCACAGCTACCGGGTCAATGTTCCCGTCACCCAGATCCTGAAGGATAAGCTTCCGGTATCCATTAAGCTGGGCTGTCTGTCCATTCTTGTGGCAATGTGCCTGGGCATTCCCCTGGGAACCCTTATGGCCAGATATAAGGGCAGATTCTTTGATAAATTCGGAACGCTTTTCATTGTCTTTATTCAGGCGGTGCCTGCGGCGGTCTATTTTCTGTTTATCCAGATGTACGGAACCTCTCTGCTGAATATTCCTCTGCTGTTCAATGCCGGTAATTGGCGGAGCTGGATCCTGCCGGTGATCTCCATGTCACTGGGGAATATCGCTTATTACGGAATGTGGCTGAGGCGGTACATGGTGGATGAGAGCAATAAGGACTATGTTAACCTTGCCAGGGCAAAGGGCGCATCGGGGAATACGGTCATGTTCCGCCATATTTTCCGGAACGCCTTCGTGCCCATGGTGCAGTATCTGCCGTCATCCTTTTTAAATACCGTTATCGGCTCCATCTATGTGGAATCATTGTACAGCATTCCCGGCATGGGCGGTCTGCTGGTCACGGTGATCAAGGACAATGACAACAATATGGTTCAGGCCATTGTTCTGCTGTATGCAACCGTAGGTGTCATCGGCCTGCTTCTGGGCGATATCATGATGACGATCCTGGATCCCAGGATCAGTCTGGGCAAAAAGGAGGGCGGACGCTGATGTTTTCTTTAAAGGATAAGCTTTCCAGGGATCTGGAGCAGGCTGCAGAGACCGGGATCCGGCGGGAGGCGGACAGGATCGCGGGAATCAGCGACAAGGAACTTTTTTCCTTTGCGGAGTATGACGAGAAAGAGGCGGAGAAGAGCGGTTACAGCAATTATTCTTACTGGGGCAGCACGGTGCGGATGTTCTTTAAGAATAAGGGCGCTGTGGCGGTGCTGCTGCTGATGCTTGCCATTCTGCTGTTTACTTTTATACAGCCCCACCTGCCGGGCCAGTTCGATCCCAATACGGTGAACAATGACCCTGCCACTTCCATGGCCCTGCGCAATGTTCCACCCAATGAAACGTTCCGGTTCGGCACGAACAACATCGGGCAGGATCTCTGGGCGCGGATCTGGGCGGGAACCAGGACTTCCATCCTGATCGGCTTTGCGGTGGCATTGATCGAGGCTGTGGTGGGAATTACCATGGGCGTATTGTGGGGATATCTGAGGAAGCTGGATTTCTTTTTCACGGAGCTGTACAATGTGCTGGATAATATTCCCCAGACCATTATACTGATCCTGGTGGCCTATATCCTTTCTCCCAGTGTGAAAACCCTGATCTTCGCCATGTCCCTGACGGGCTGGATCGGAATGGCGCGGTTTATCCGTAATCAGATACTGATCATCCGGGACAGAGACTATAATCTGGCGTCGAGATGTCTGGGAACGCCTACCAGAAGGCTGGTAATGAAGAATCTGCTGCCTTATCTGGTGTCCGTCATCATGCTGCGCATGGCGCTGTCCATCCCCGGAGCCATCGGCAATGAGGTGTTTGTCACATACATAGGTCTGGGACTGCCCACATCGACTCCCAGCCTGGGGAACCTGATCGACGCGGGACGGGCGGTCATGATGAATGTTTCCCAGAGATATCAGCTGATCTATCCTACGGTGATTCTGTCCATTGTGACCATTTCCTTTTATATTGTGGGAAATGCGTTCTCCGATGCGGCGGATCCCAAGAACCACAGATAAAAGTGTGAGAAGAACTTCTAAAGACGTCCCATCATGGGATGGGACGCCAAGAAGTTCTATATCTCACACTAAAGAACGCAAAGGCAGCGTTCTTCCGGGGTGGCGGCAGTTTATTAAGCGTTTGTGCCGCCGAAGGCGGCATGTCTGGAAGTGTGTAAGGAAATTCCAGATCATAGCTTTTCAGGCGGTGTAGAAATGAGGTTAGTATGAAGCAGGAAACTATTTTATCGGTCAGGGATCTCAATATCAAGTTCACCTTGCGGGGCCGGGTACTCCATGCCATCCGGAATGTGTCCCTGGACGTGTATAAGGGGGAGAGCATTGCCGTGGTGGGAGAGTCCGGATCCGGCAAGTCGGTTCTGACGAAGTCTTTTATGGGGCTGTTGGATGGAAACGGGTTTATCTCCTCAGGGGAGATCCTTTATGACGGAAAAGATCTGGCGAAGTATAAGACGGAGAGGGAATGGCAGAAGATCCGGGGAGGCGAGATCGCCATGATCATGCAGGATCCCATGACCAGCCTGAATCCGCTGAAGACCATAGGGGAGCAGATCGCCGAGGCCGTGAGACTGCATCAGCCTGATATCGGGGGACGGGAAGCCGTGCGGAACAAGGTGTACTCCTATCTCCGGGATGTGGGCATCCGCAAACCGGAGATCCGCTACAGACAATATCCCCATGAGTTCTCGGGAGGAATGCGGCAGCGTGTTGTCATCGCCATAGCGCTGGCCTGCAATCCCAGGATATTGATCTGTGACGAACCCACCACAGCTCTGGATGTGACCATTCAGGCGCAGATCATGAGACTGTTGAAGGATCTGAAAGTAAAGTATGATCTGACGATCCTGTTCATTACTCATGATCTGGGTGTGGTGGCTAATATCGCGGACAGGGTGGCCGTTATGTATGCCGGAGACTTTGTGGAGATCGGAACGGCGGAGGATGTGTTCTATGACCCCAGACATCCCTATACATGGGCGCTGCTCTCATCCCTGCCTCAGCTGGGGCAGAAGGGGGAGGAACTGTTTACCATCAAGGGAACGCCTCCCAGTCTGTATAAGGCCATTGAGGGAGACGCTTTTGCGCCCAGAAATCCCAGAGCTCTGAAGATTGATTTTCTGATGGCGCCGCCTTATTTTGAGATCAGTGAGACTCACAGAGCAAAGACCTGGCTTCTGGATCCCAGAGCGCCTAAACTGGAGCCTCCTGAGGGAATAAGGAATCTAAAGAATCTGGAGGTGCTGGGATGAGTACGGAGAGAGAAGTCCTGTTGGACGTAAAGGATCTGCATGTCACCTTCGGAAATGGAAAGAAAGCGTTTGAGGCGGTCCGGGGTGTGAGCTTTCAGGTGTATAGAGGAGAGACTTTCGGTATCGTAGGGGAGTCCGGTTCCGGCAAGACTACCATCGGACGGGCGATCATGCGTATCCACCCGACTTCGGCGGGAGATATCATTTATAAGGGAAACAGGATCAATGGCAGGATCAGCCGTCAGCTGGACAGGCAGATCATCCAGGAGATACAGATGATCTTTCAGGATCCCATGGCATCCCTGAACGAGCGGGCCAAGGTGGATTATATTGTCAGCGAGGGCCTGCTCAATATGAATAAAAAAATGAGCAATGAGGAGCGCAGGAAAAAGGTACAGCGGGCGCTTGCGGAAGTGGGGCTGCTTCCGGAGTTTGCCAGTCGTTTTCCCCATGAATTTTCCGGGGGACAGAGACAGAGGATCGGAATTGCCAGGGCATTGATCATGGAACCGGAATGTATCATTGCGGATGAGCCGATCTCCGCGCTGGATGTGTCCATACGGGCGCAGGTGCTGAATCTGCTGGCATCCCTGCAGAAATCCAGAGGGATCACCTATATCTTTATTGCTCATGACCTGTCGGTGATGCGATATTTCTCTGACCGGATCGCGGTGGTGTATAAGGGACGGATCGTGGAGCTGGCGGAGACGGAGGAGTTGATCGCCCACGCCACACATCCTTACACAAGGTCGCTGCTGTCCGCGATCCCCATGCCTGATCCCATCAGGGAGCGTGAGAAGAAGCTGACGGTCTATGATCCGTCCATCCATGATTATGACAGGAATCCGCCCAGGTGGCAGGAATTCCGCCCCGGACATTTTATTCTGGCAAATGACCGGGAGATAAAAGAGGGATTTGGGGGAACTCGGGAGACGGAAGCGGAAATGGGAAAATAACAGGGACAGGATACCTGTGGAAAGTGTCCCACATATTGAGTATATGTAGAACATTACGAGGTTTTGAGTCAGGTAATGAGTATTTCCAATATGATCGATACGGAGAAGGCCGGGCATGTTCCTTGGCAGCAACAGTATAACCGCTCTCAGACACTTTCTGGATGGTTATCAGGCTGCAGAGCGGGAATATGCCGTATGTCGGAAGGGCGAACTGTTTCCGCTGCCCTTTCAATATATGCATGAATATGTGGGATACCGTTTAAAAGAACGAAACAATATGGGATGGACTTGTCAGATACTGAATGCCTGTGGTGGTGCGGAGGATGTGGCGCTGCAAAAATTTTTTGAATTTTATGATGAGTTCAGGCAGATCCGGATGAGAAGATACTGGAAAGCTGTTCTGTCTGAGGACAATATTGCACGACATGATCAGGTGAAGTGCGTAAGTCATAGTGACGGCACCGATGTGGAAGGTGATCATGTTATGAACCCCGCTTATAGGAATCCCCTGGCAGTCTATGTCATGGAACTGACGATCCCTGTCTGTATCTTTGCGGTGGAGACGGAAACCGATCTCTGTCTGGCAAGGTGGTTCTTCACTTCCGCTGAAAAGGCGAAAAGAGCCGGCATGTTTCCGAGGGGAGTAGAGGCCTGCTTTGGACCCGTTGACGTCTGGAAAGAATTTTCCGCCCGGAATATATCTTTTGATAAAAAATTTGATTTTGTACTTTAAAATTCATTGATCAGTCTTAAGGGCAGATTTCGCCGAATGGTGAGATCTGCCCTTAATTTTTGAACTGTCTTTACCATGATCTCCGATTCTGTCTGTCCGATACAGCATTGCGTCTGTGAAACAAGAATCCCAATATTGCGGGCAATAGCCCAAAATCTTTTTCATCTGTGTGGTTGAGAGCCAATGGTCTGCCTGCAATTTTCGAGTGTATGTGTAATAAAAAGTGTAAAAATTCAGAATAAAGGAATAATATACTTTACATGCTACGTTTCAGATGCTATTATATATAGTAATAAAAACTATGTATGACGGCGTTTTTTGTCGCATAGTGCGGAAGGGCGGGCTTGCACAGCCTGTTTTCACTGCACGGTCATTGCATGTCAAAGGGAATGTTTTCATAGAAAATAAATAGCTGCATATGTGGCGGAATGAGAGGAAATATGAGTTATAAGATTGTGGTGGACAGCTGTTGTGAGCTTCCCGAAGAGTTGTCGAAGGATTCCCGTTTTGAGCGGGTGCCCCTGGGACTTGAGGTGGGGGACTATCAGATCATGGACGACGATGATTTTGATCAGAAGGTATTCTTAAAGAAAGTGGCGGAGTGTCCCACGTGTCCCAGATCCTCCTGCCCTTCACCGGAGCGCTTTATGGAAGCCTGTTGCGGGGAAGCTGACCGCGTGTACATTGTGACCCTGTCCTCCCATCTCAGCGGCAGCTATAACAGCGCCAGGCTGGGAGCGGATCTGTATCGGGGAAAATACAAAGATAAGCAGATCCATGTGATAGATTCCGAATCCGCCAGCGGCGGTGAGACACAGCTGGCATTGAAGCTTGTGGAGCTGGAGGAAGCGGGATTCTCTTTCGAGGAGATCGTAAGGCAGATTGAGGCCTATCGTGATACCGTCAATACATTCTTTGTGCTCGATAATCTGGATACTCTGAGAAAAAACGGCAGGCTGTCCGGCGTCAAGGCGCTTGTGGCGTCCGCTCTGAGCATTAAACCTGTCATGGCGGGGGACAAAGGGCAGATCGTCCAGAGAGGCCAGGCCATCGGTATCAATAAGGCGCTGAACAGGATGGCGGAAATCGCGATAGCGGAGGTTAAGGATTCGGAGAAGCGGAGACTGATCATCACCCATTGCAATGAGCTTTCCAGGGCGGAACTGGTGAAAAAACTAATATTAGCCAAAAGGAAATTCAAAGAGTGCATTGTGATGGATACGAAGGGCATCAGCAGTATGTATGCCAATGACGGCGGTGTGATCGTGACAACCTGATGCGGAACGGGAATGAAAGGGATTGATGTTATTAATGGACAGTTCCTAAGTATAATACAGCAGTATCAGCAAAAATATCTGCGTGATAAAGATCCCGGGCAGCCCATACTTAAAATACCAATGCTTCGTCTTGTGGCGGAAATGCTTCATGCCCAGTGTGCATCCCAGTGCACCGCCCAGAAGAGCGAATGAAAATAAAGAAGCCTCCGAGATGCGCCAGGTACCTCGGATGG
>JAIEKC010000617.1:0-9215 GCA_029064505.1 Acetatifactor sp. | reverse complement strand
TCCGGATACAGGAAGGGTGTCCATAGTATCCAATGCCCCTGCTTATTTTTCCGCATCCTTATCCCATGTGGGGGCGTCAGATTATTATCATTATCAGGTTCCCAGAGAGGAGAGCAGGAATATGACCGTGGCGTGGGCAGTACAGAAGGAATACGAGGCGGAAAATCTCTATCTGTGCGTAACCTATGATGTAAGGGAGCCACAGGAGCGGCAGTATTTCCGGGTGCCCGGGGCAATATGAGAATGAGAACAGGAAAAGGAGCTGAAAGAATGAGTATACTGAAAATTGCATTATTACAGATTGCACCCTGTAAAAATTTAAATGAAAATCTTGAGAAAGGAATAGCATGTTGTAAAGAGGCAAAAGAAAAAGGTGCTGACATCGCACTGTTTCCCGAAATGTGGAGCAACGAATACCGCATCTATGACATTCATCCATACTTTTGGCACACTTGCAAAGCAGCTTCATATGGCTATTGGAATTACTCTGCTTGAAAAATATGAGAATGCACCCCGCAATTCACTTGTCCTTTTTGACCGATATTGAGAATTGAAATTTGTCTATGCCAAAGTACATACCTGTGACTTTGATGTAGAAAGGAATTTAACGGCAGGTGATAACTTCTATGTTACAACGCTGGATACAGCCTGCGGTAAGGTAAAAACAGGGGCAATGATCTGTTATGACAGAGAATTCCCTGAAAGTGCAAGAATTCTCATGCTGAAAGGCGCGGAGCTCATCTTTGTGCCAAACGCCTGCCCGATGGAAATAAAACGTCTTTCACAGCTTCGCGCCAGAGCTTTTGAAAATATGACGGCTATTGCTACCTGCAATTATCCCGAGACCGTGCCTGACTGTAACGGCAATTCAACCGTGTTTGACGGCGTTGCCTATCTGCCGGACGAGAGCGGTTCGAGAGATACCTGCATTTTTCAGGCAGGCGGTGCGGAAGGAATCTATATTTCCGAGCTTGATCTGGATCAACTGCGCGAATATCGTGAAAGCGAAACGTTCGGTAATGCCTACCGGCATCCGAAAAAATATAAGCTTCTGACCGAATCGAAAATTGACAAGCCCTTTATCAGAAGTGATTACCGGGAGTAGCCGTGTATGACTTTGCTCCAGGCAGCCTTTTCCGCTGAAGATCATCCTGTTGAACGATAGAAAAATTCAGACAGCTATGATAGAATTATTAGCAGTTAAGTATACAGACAGCCGATTGACATTATCAGGGGTAAAGTCCAGACATTTAGTGGAATAGTGTCGGAGACACAATTGATCTGAATGCACGCAGATAGGTGTAAAGATGAATATTCAGGATGAGATGAAGAAGATGTTTAAGCGGGTTGCAGCGGGAGAAGCGGAGCCTGCGGAATGGGAGCGCAGAAGATTGACAGTCTGGAGACTTATTTCGCGGAGGAACGTCTGGATTATCTGAAAGTCACCGGTGAGGGGCCGGTCAATCCCCGGACGGGCAGACCAATGTGGGATTCCCGTTCAGGAGATGACAGGCCGCTGCTGGGTGATATGATGCAGGAACAGAGACATCCCTGGCGGGCTGACGAGTATCTCTTTGGAGTATGGGATCTGTTGTCCGGAAGAGAGGAAGAAGGATACAGGCATCTGGAGGAATGCGTGAACTATGGCGCTGATCATATGAAAAATTGTCTGAGGGAGAATCCGGAAGCATATAACGACCCGGGGGATTCCATGGCGGTGCTTTATTACAATGCGGAGCTGTTTGCCAGGACAAAGCAGATTGGGGACACCGGGGAGCGCCGGAGAGCGATCCGCGAAACGTACGAAGAGGTGTGCCGGTTTATGCGGTATTACCATAAACTGGCAAAGCGCACCGAGAGGGCGAGTCATGCAGTATTGGGACAGGATTAAGGCAATGATGGATAAAGTCCTAAAAACGGAAAAGGAATCCAAAAGTATTCCGACTGCCGGAGAAAGAAAGTCTGAGAGTGCAGGCAGGGAAAATTGGCGGACGGGCCGGATAGAAAACCGGATTGATAAATTGGATGAAGGGGATATTACCGAACTGAAAGCCGTTTACAGCGCGTTTGCGACGGATGACGCTGATCTGGTCAGACGGGCGGGAAAGGCTGTTGCCGGACAGCTTGGAGGATTACAGCGGCCGGCGCTGCTCAGACTCTGTGAACAATTCCGGGATTTTACTTCCCTGGAATGGTTCATCGACTGGGCGAAAGTCTCTTTGGATAACGTGAAGAAAGAGCTGTCGGAAGAGGAATACCGGTATCTGCTGATTCTTGGTTCTTTTCATCCAAACGGCTATTTCAGGGAGAAGTGTATCTATGAGATGGCAGAATACGACGGAATGCTTTTCTGGCTGTTTTTCCGGGTGAACGACTGGGTCCGGGATATCAGGACTGCCGCCTGCGGGGTATTGAATGATTATTTATGCAGAGTCAGTGCGGAGGAGCTTTTCGACAGTATGCCTGCTTTTGAACGTCTGCAGGATTGTCATCGCCGCTCAGAAGACCAGATGGAAAAGCTATGGGAGCAGATAGAGACAAGGCTGTCTCTGGCGTGGAAGGATATAGATATCCGTAAGATTCCGCTCATGGAGCCTGCGGCACGGAGTGCATTGTACAAAGCGCTGCTGCGTTCCAAAGTATCTACCCTTCAGGAGATAGATGTCATTTTGCAGCAGGAAAAGCTGTCCTGTCTGCAACGAATCTTGATAGGAGGTATCTTTGCCCGGCCTGACTGCACGGTGGAGCGGGCGGAGCGCTATCTCACAGATTCTTCCGCTGTGAACCGCAGGAGAGCTGTGGAATATAAATATGAGCATTTAAAGACCTGCTGGCCGGGACTGGAAAGGATGCTTCTGGACAGCAGCCGGGGGGTGAGGGAGTACGCGGTCTATATTCTGGAGCAACACAGCAGTCTGGATATCCGTGAGTACTATCTGGATCATCTGGGAGAGGATAAGCCGGAGTATGCGATTATGGGGTTGGCGGAGTTTGGCAGAAGCGGCAATTTGCCCGAGCTTATGAAATGCCTGGAAAGGCCGGAGAGGAGGGTATTGAAGTGTACCATCCTTGCGCTGGGATATCAGGAAGATTTTACGGAGGAAGAGCTTTTGTGGCAATATCTTCCGGACGATAGAAATGAAATATCCAAAGCGGCATATCTTTCCATTTTGAGGCGGGATTTTTATCCGGGGGCGGAGCGGATATATGAGGCTTATATCAAATCGGAGGCGGAGCATCAGAAGCGGTATCTTTTAAAGCTTCTCCTCAGGGAAAGTTCCTGGAAACGTCTGCCTTATCTGGTGCGACTGTATGGCAGGGAGATGCCTGAGGAGGAAAGCCGTAAGGTGCTGTCCGGTATCAGAAACCGGTTTATGTATGGAAAGATTTCACAGCCGCTGCGGGAAGATATTCTTCTGGCTCTGGAGGAGAATGGCGGAGCGCTTCCGGAGGGGATGGAAAAGGCGATTTTGTATGATATGAAATATGTGTAGCTGCCGAAAACGGATTATTACGCTGACGATTCCTTGCTGCAAAGTGTGTGCAAATGTGCCGGCAGGACAGAAAGTGAAAACAGGTAGATGAAAAGAGTATTATACATGCCGCTGACGGCAACTCCTTTAAACAACAGCGAAACCTATAGAGAGATATTGCCGCAAAATACGGAACTGGCAAAATACATCCGCTGCTTCTGGGGAAGTGAAAGACCTTATTGGAATCGGGATGGTCAGAACTGTATGGATGCATCTGTAGTCATTCCCGATACCTGCATGGATATTATCTATCAGATCGATCATACGGCAAATCGTATTTCAGGCGGATTCTGCGGAATCAATGATACCGTTTTCTACTCCCGCAGCGATGCGGTGCAGGGGCATCTTATTTCCGTATTTGCCATCCGGTTTTATGCATGGGGAGCCTATCCCTTTTCGGAAGATTCCCTAAAGGATACCATAAACGGCTTTTATGAAGTGCCGTCCAGATTCTCATGGCTGGACAGGATGATACGGCAGCAGTTGTATGAGAGAAACACTCTGGCAGAGCGGGCAGGACTGGCGGAAGCATTGCTTCTTCCAAAGCTGCTCCGGGCAAGACAGAATAGTGTGGTCAACAGCGCTGTTTCGCAGATGATCTCACAGAGAGGAACAGGGAGTACGGCGGATCTGGCGAGGGAGTGCTTTGTCAGCAGCAGGCAGCTGGAAAGGCTCTTTCACGAATATATCGGGATCACACCGAAGAAGCTTGGTAATCTGGTGCGTTATCAGTTCCTGTGGAATGATGTTTTCAGAAACGCCGGGTTTGATGTCCTGGATGCCGTATATAAGTACGGATATACGGACCAGTCCCATCTGATGCGGGAATTTAAGCGGTATCACGGTATGGACATTCAGAAAGCAAAACAGTATGCTTACAATACCGGGAAGATAAAGGAATAACTTATTAGTGCGGTTCGCATCTGCCGGAAGGTATGTGCTTTTTGGCTGCCAGGGATCCGCAGGCTACAGGAGGCGTAACAGATGGAAAATGTCAGGAAGTTTATCATAATGATGAAGGATACCGAGGTTATGAGAGTGGATCTCGACCATATGCAGTATGAAGTGATCCGGGAGAAATACCTTCCCTATCCGATCAGGGGAAAACTGCGGGAAATGCTGAAATCCGATCAGATCATGACAACCGGTGAGATGACGCAGTGGATGCTTGCTGCCAGAAAAAACGAAGAGGCAATTGTCAGCTGGCTTGCTAACAGGGTATTGCTCTTAAGCAGAGCAAATGCGAAGTGGATCTATAATTTATGCCATTTTGAGCAGGTGGGAACGGACGAACAGCGGATCAGGATCGCTCTCGCCTGCAGAGCCGTGTCTGTGCTGGATCCCTATTGGCTCAAATTTGAGGAGGATGGTGAGATATCCTGGAGTCAGGTTGATGTGAAACAGAATCCTTTGAATGAGATCATAGCCCAGGTGGCTCTGCACGGTAAGTCCCTTACCCTGCAGGGCTCCCTGGTCACACCGGAACTTACCACCAATGGCGCGTATGCCAAGGCATGGAGACGGCATGAGGATTCTCAGCTTTGGCTTTATAAGCTGGGAGCCAACGGCAATACCGAGTCCAGGATAGAAGTAATGTGTTCGGATCTGTTGGACAAGATGAATGTGGATCACGTCCATTATGAGGCCGGGGAAGATGAGGGAAAATATGTCTGTATGTGTCCCTGCATGACCACAGAGAGGAAGGCTGTCCTGACGGGAATGGAATTTATTTCTTACTGCAATGTGAACGGAATGGATCCTGAGGAAAAGATGTTTGAGATTGACAGGGACAGTATTTTCAAGATGTGGATCGTGGATTTCCTGATCAGTAACCGGGACAGGCATGGGCAGAACTGGGGCTTTTTCTATGATACGGAGACCATGGAGATTCTGGGATGCCATCCGCTGTTCGATCATAACAATGCTTTTGACATTGATTTTATGAGGGACATGGATGCTCCTTATCAATTTGGGGAGATGACCTTAAAGCAGGCGGCTCAGACAGCTATGAAAAAAGTGGATTTTCATTTTACAGAGCCCATCACAAGAGAAGATTTTATCACGGAACGGCAGTATAAGAGCTTTCGGGAAAGAGCCAGGTGTCTCGGGCTTGAGATGGGATAGGGAGAACCTGTCAGGCAGAACATGGTGCGTGTCGGAAATATACAATACATTTTAAGGGAAATGCAGTATGATGGATCGTGGATGCCATGCATTATGATCAGACAGGCGGCCGCATTTTGCCCTGTTGCTGCAAATGGGATTGCCGCCTGCAGGGCATGTGGATCTGTCTGCTGCAAGGGAAACGGACAGGCGCCTGTCAATGGAGGGTCAGGGCGGATGCGTGGCTGACAAAACAGAAGAAAAGGAGAACGATCATGAACACCTTTGAAAAAGCAGGAAGCTTTATTTACCGGAATGCCAGACCGCTGGACTTTGCCCGCTGGCAGTATCACTTCGAGAACGGCTCCCGGGATGCGGTGCTGAAGGCCCTTGCCGCATACCAGAATGAGGATGGGGGATTTGGACACGCATTGGAGGCGGACAGCTTTAATCCGGATTCCAGTCCCATCCAGACCTGGGTGGCAACGGAAATCCTGCGGGAAGTAAAAATGACTGACCGTACCAGCCATATCATCAAAAATATCTTACGGTATCTGGACAGCGGTGCGGACTTTGATCCGTCCCGGAAACAGTGGCTGAATACGGTGCCATCCAATAATGAGCATCCCGGAGCCGTCTGGTGGAAGTATGAGGACGGGAAAGGGAGCTCGTTTGAATATAACCCAACGGCGTGTCTTGCCGGCTTTGCGATCCGGTACGCGGAAACGGACAGTAAACTGTACCGGCTGTCCTGTGAGATCGCAAAGGAGGCCGCAGAGTGGTTCTGCGCGAAAGCGCCTTTCCCGGAAATGCATGTGACAGGCTGCTTTCTCCGTCTGTACGAATATTGTGCGGAGGCGGAAGTGCAGCTCTTTGATATGGGGCAGCTGCTCCGCAGACTGAAAGAGCAGGTGAATTGCAATATCTGCAGGGATACGGAGAAATGGAAGACGGATTACTGCACCTTTCCCTCGCAGTTCATTTCCTCAAAAGACAGTCCCTTTTATGCGGATAACGTGGAAGCGGCTGCTGCAGAGTGCCGGCATATAAAGGAGAATCAGCTTCCGGACGGTTCGTTTATTGTTCCCTGGCAGTGGTGTACGGAGGATAAGGAATATGAGGTTGCCGTCAACTGGTGGAAGAGCGATATTATCATCAAAAAGCTGCTTTATCTGAAAGCCCTTGAGGGAATGTGAGATAAAAGAACCCCGCGTTTACGTGCTCCTGCGTCTGCTTGCGCATCCGCGTTTTGCTCATTTGGGAGTGGATCGCAACCCCCACAGGTGAAAAAATTATGGAGGTGTGCCATGAGACTGGGAGAAGTCGGACTGTTGACCAATGATGTGATAAGACTGGCAAATTTCTACAAGAAGTTGCTGGGAGTCGATAATGCAAGTGATGACAGAGTACATCAGACTATTATCGCAGAAGAAACCATGCTGACTGTTTACAATGACGGAACGGAAAAGAATGATCAGAATCAGAATATCTGCCTGGCATTTACTGTGGAAAACATGGAGGAGGCATACAGGAAAGTATCGGAGCTGGGGGTAGAAGTGATAGAGGAACCCACTGTCCGGCCCTGGGGAGCAACCAATATGAGCTTTTATGATCCGGACAGGAATGTGATCTACTTAAGAAGTTTTTCCAATTGAAAAATATGATATATTCTGTTCATCAGACCTTTTTGAATTATGTTATACTGATCAACATGATTCGAAAAGGTTTTTACATTGGACTGGTGAAGGGTGATGTAACAGGCAATACACCATGGCCGTTTTGTTTTTATGGATATTTGTGCCATTGTATGTTATTGTAAAAAGTAAAAACTGGCTTTGCGGGCACAGAGAATTTTCTGCCCCAGGATGAGGTTTATGTGGATCAGGGATGATTGCTTCCTTTAAGAAGGAACCATTGACGAGGCGCCTGGATAACGATCAAACGGAGCAAAGCGAAGGAAAAGTGAAACGAACAAACAGGAGGACAGGGAAATGGCGGAAGAATTGAAGAGCAGGAAAGAGGTACCGGAAGAGCTGACCTGGGATTTATCCCGCATATATGCCACGGAGGCGGATATGCTGCGGGATGTGGAGAAGATGGAGCTGCTGGCTCAGGAGATCGTGGAGAAGTACAAGGGGCAGCTGGACACGCCGGAACAGATAGAGAACTGTGTCACGGCGTACAGGCAGGTGTACGAGCTGATGACGCTCACAGGCAGTTACTGTGACCTGGCTGTATCCGTGGACTACTATGACAATGATAACCAGGAGAGGAATGGCAGGATCGGCCGCCTGATCGCAAAGCTGCGAAGCAGCCTGAGCTTTGTCCGGAGCGAGATCATGGAGCAGGACGAGGAGAGCATTCGAAAGGCCATAACCATCAGCAGCGGCAATAAGTATTTCCTGCAGAATGTCCTGAGGGATAAGGCCCACAGGCTGCATCCGGAGGCGGAGCGGGTGGTCTCCGCACTGAGCCAGAGCATCTACGGCACACCCTATGAGATCTACAATATGACCAAGCTGGCGGATATGAAGTTTGATCCTTTCGTGGTGGATGGAAAGGAGTATCCGCTGGGCTACACACTTTTTGAAGATGATTATGAATATGAGCCGGACACCCGGGTGCGCCGGGCGGCTTTTGATGTTTTTTCCCAAAAGATCAGGGAGTATGAGAACGTGACGGCGGCTGCCTACAACGCCAATGTGCAGACGGAGAAAGTCTTGTCTACCCTGCGGGGCTTTGAGTCGGTTTACAACTATCTGCTCTATGACCAGAAAGTCAGCCGGGATCTCTATGATCGCCAGATCGATCTCATCACAGAGAAGCTGGCTCCCCATATGCGCAAGTATGCAAAACTGATTCAGAAAGTACATGGCCTGGACAAGATGACTTTTGCGGATTTAAAGCTTCCCGTAGACCCGGATTATGCCCCCTCAGTGACCATCGAAGGTTCCAGGGAGTATATTGAGAAGGGGCTTTCCATTTTGGGGGAGGAGTATGTGCAGATGGTGCGCACCGCCTATGAGGAGCGCTGGGTGGACTTTGCCCAGAACAAGGGGAAATCCACCGGAGGCTTCTGTGCAAGCCCTTACGGCAAGAATTCCTTTATCCTGCTGACTTGGAACAATAAGATGTCGGATGTGTTTACCCTGGCCCATGAACTGGGACATGCGGGGCACTTTAAATCCTGCAACAGCAGCCAGTCCATCTTTGACACGGAGGTGTCCGCCTATTTTGTGGAGGCTCCCTCCACCATGAACGAACTGCTCATGGCTCATTATCTGCTAAAGACCAGCGAGGACAAGCGGTTCAGGCGCTGGGTGCTGACCTGCATGATCGGCAACACCTATTATCACAACTTCGTGACCCATCTCATGGAGGCAGCCTACCAGAGAGAGGTGTACAGGCTGGTGGACGCGGGAGGCAGCGTGCAGGCGGAAACTTTGAGCAATATTATGCGGGATACCCTGCAGAAATTCTGGGGGGATGCGGTGGAGATCAACCAGGGCGCAGAACTGACCTGGATGCGCCAGCCCCATTATTACATGGGCCTGTACTCCTACACCTACAGCGCCGGAC
>JAIEKC010000616.1:0-9238 GCA_029064505.1 Acetatifactor sp. | reverse complement strand
CGGAGGGAGAGATCATAGATGCCGTCAGACGTCCTCTGGGAGCCAGATCCCTCGACGGCATAAAGCGCAGGACAAGGGCGGGAATGGGACGGTGCCAGTCCGGATTCTGTTCCCCGAGGGTGATGGAGATCCTGGCCAGGGAACGGAATGTGAGCATGTCTGATATCACGAAATCCGGCGGCAGATCACAGATCATTGTGGGAACTAATAAGGATGTGTTTTAGAATGTGCTTGAAAAATGTTTTCTACGAGGTGTGCGACATACTTTGTGGGATGCAAGACCCAATTGGGGAGGCGTAGTGGGGCTATGGTAACCAAGTTGGGGCGCGGCAGGCCGAAGTGAGGCATGCAGACCGGGGGAATGATTTATCAAACATGCTCTGGGGTGTGCTTGAAAGAAAATGACGCAGGCCGCGGGAATTATTACGGGCAGATAACTGTTCAGGAGGTGCTTTCGCGAGGTGTCTTTTGTGAATGAAGAGTAAGCGAAAGTTACAAAATATACAAGATAAGTGCAAACAATTTGTGCAGAATATATAAATTCTGTGCGCTGTCGTGATTGTGGAGAACAAAAATTCTGAACGTATGAATAAAGGTAACAGTTCATGCAGCCCCTCCCGCGAAGCCAATAATTGCGATATTTTCAAAGAACACATTGTTTTGCAATTTTGCGAGACATGCGTGCACAGTATGCATTATCGTAACGGTTCATTGACTTATCTGAACTGTTACGAGTAAAGAGGTATGAGTCAGTGCCACATGAAAAGAATTTTCGTGTGATATATGGAAAGATACGTGGCGGAACAAGGAGGAATTGGCTATGGAAAGATATGATATTGTCATTATCGGCGGCGGTCCCGCAGGCCTTGCCGCAGCAGTCTCCGCCAGGAAAAACGGCGTGGACAGTGTTTTGATCCTGGAGCGGGACAGGGAACTGGGCGGGATCTTGAACCAGTGTATCCACAATGGCTTCGGCCTGCATACTTTTCTGGAAGAGCTGACGGGACCGGAGTATGCGGACCGCTTTATCAGGCAGGTAAAGGAACTGGATATTGAGTACAGGCTGAATACAATGGTCATGGAGATCAGTCCGGAGAAAACCGTAACAGCCATGAACCGGGAAGAGGGAATTTTTGCTATTCAGGCGAAGGCGGTTATTCTGGCAATGGGATGCCGTGAGAGAGTCAGAGGAGCGCTGAACATACCGGGATTTCGGCCGGCAGGCATTTACTCTGCAGGCACGGCCCAGAGACTGGTCAATATGGAGGGCTGTCTGCCGGGCAGGGAGGTTGTTATCCTGGGGTCCGGTGATATCGGGCTGATCATGGCCAGGAGAATGACTCTGGAAGGAGCCCGGGTCAGGGTGGTAGCCGAGCTTATGCCCTATTCCGGAGGATTGAAGAGAAATATCGTGCAGTGTCTGGATGATTACGGGATCCCTTTGAAGCTGAGCCATACGGTGGTAGACATTAAGGGAAAAGAGCGTCTGGAAGGAGTGACCCTTGCAGAGGTTGACGGAAAAGGAAAGCCTATTCCGGGAACGGAGGAATTCTATCCCTGCGATACGCTCCTGCTTTCGGTAGGGCTGATCCCGGAAAATGAGCTTTCCGGGAAAATGGGAGTTGCCATGAATCCGGTCACTTCGGGCCCCAGGGTAAACGAGAGCCTTGAGACGAATATAAGCGGCGTATTTGCCTGCGGCAATGTGCTCCATGTGCATGACCTGGTGGATTTCGTGTCGGAGGAGGCTTCCGCTGCCGGTAAAAATGCGGCGGCATATGTGAAGAGGGAGAATGTGGCTGCCTGCGTAAATGGTAATAAGAAAGATCATGTATACCGTGACATAAGGGAGAATGCAGAGGGCAATGCTGAGACCAGTATGGAAGGTAATGTGGGGAACAATGTGAAGGACAATGCGGAGGCCGGTACGGAAGGTAATGTGAAAGGCAATGCGGAGGCCGGTTCAGAGAATAACGCGAAGAACAGAGCGGTGTGCATTATGACGGACGATGTGGAACGCAATATGTACAGGAGAGCAGAGGAAAATACAGAAGACAGTACAGACCATGAGATTCAAATGGATCCAACCGGCGGGGTCAGGTATACCGTTCCGGAAACGATCAATGTTGCTCGCATGGATGAGAAGCTGACAGTACGTTTCCGCGTGGACGGTGTGTACAGAGACTGCTATGTGAGCACCTACTTTGACGGGGAAAGAGTGGGGCGTAGAAAGCGTCCGGTGGTAGCTCCTGGTGAAATGGAGGAGATCCGATTGACGAAGGAGCAGCTTCTCCAATATCCGGGGCTGAGGGTCATAACAGTCAGGATTGAGAGTGATTAAACGGTCTCATAATGTTACAAATGCCATTGAGGGTAATTAAACGGTCTTATAATGAAGCGGACCGCCGTGATCAGTGTGATTGCAGCATTCTGCAAAATACTGTGATCAGTCCCAAATGTTGCAATCAGCAAAATACAATAATTGACAAAATCTGCCGTGACCGGTAATGGAATGAAAGGAATAAAACATGGAGATGGAGAATCCGGAAGTAAGAAATCTGACTTGTATCAATTGCCCTATGGGATGTCCCCTTATGGTCGAGATGGCGGGAAACGAGGTAATACGCGTCACCGGAAACACCTGTAAGCGGGGAGAAGTTTACGCCCGCAAAGAGGTGACAAACTCTACCAGAATCGTAACTTCCACAGTGAGAGTGACAAACGGAAAGTCCAAAATGGTATCGGTAAAAACGAAAGAGGATATTCCGAAAGAAAAGATTTTCGCCTGTGTAAAGGCTCTGAAAAATGTACAGATGGAAGCCCCGGTCCACATCGGGGATCGGATCGCTGCAAATATTGCGGACACGGGGGTGGATGTGGTTGCCACAAAGAACGTGGAGAAGAGCCTGACATGAGATGAAAGATGTCCCAGAGTGTGTTTGAAAAATCATTCCTCCGGTTTGCACGCCCCACTTCGCGGCCTGCTGTGCCCCAATTTGGCGGGCGATGCCCCACTATGCCTCCCAAATTGGGTCTTGCATCCCACAAAGTGTGACGCACACCCCGGGGAAAGCATCTTTCAAACACGCTCTAGTACACTGGAAGACAATTTCATCTATTGAAATCACGTCTTCCGGATAAAAAGTAAAAATAATTGTGACACACCCTGTGGTAACGGCATATATTAGAAATGACATATGTCGGAAATGGCATATCAGAGAAAGAGGCTTTCAACATGGGAATGGAAATACATATTTTGGACTGGATACAAAGCTTCCGTACACCCTTTGGGGATACATTCTGGCCTCTGGTCACAAGGCTCGGGAATGGAGGAACAATATGGATCCTGCTGGCGGCTGTACTGCTGCTCATTCCAAAAACGCGGAAAAGCGGGTTGATCCTGGCAATAGCATTATGTGTGGATCTGATTTTGTGCAATAGAATAATGAAGCCTCTGTTTGCACGGATACGTCCGTTTAATATCAATACTGCTGTCAGACTCCTGATCCCGAGACCGGGCGATTTCTCTTTCCCGTCAGGGCATACGGCGGCTTCTTTTACCGCGGTTGCGGCGCTTTATTTTGCGGGAGAGAGGAAGCTGTGGAAACCGGCGTTGATCCTTGCGGTACTGATCGCCTTTTCCAGAATGTATTTGTATGTGCATTACCCCACGGATATTCTGGGTGGTATGGCAGTGGGAGTCATCGCCGGGTATGTGGGATGCCGTATGGTCAGATCCTGTGTGTAATGGGCAAAAGCCCGGGTGTATACGTCATGGAATTTATACATGATGGAACTTATATACCATGTAACGGACGAAATGCCGCGGGAAGCTTCATGCCGACAGCAGAGTGTTGTCCGGTGATAAGTTATCAGAATTTTAACAGGTATTGGAGTCCCAACGGTATCTGAAAAAGTTGGGAATTGCCCGGAACGATTTTCGGAAAGCTGCTTGATAAGCGGTCTGGAGATTTCGGGAGGATATGAGCATATGCTCTCGGAAGCTCAGACAGGCAAAATCGGGCTTCTGAAAAATAATGCAGCCGGAAAAGCAGAAGAATTGGCGAAACGCTTTCCGGAAAACCGCATTGCAGGCGGTCTGTAGATTTCGGGAGGATATGCGAATAAAGAGGAGGCTGCCGCAATGAAGACCGACAGACTGTATGCACTGACATTATATCTTCTGAATCACGGCAGGACGTCCGCTTCGGAGCTGGCGGAGCGTTTTGAGGTATCCGTCCGGACCATTCAGAGAGACATGGATGCATTGTCCCAGGCCGGGATTCCCGTCTATGCATTGACCGGTGTCAATGGGGGATATGAGATCTCCGATACTTTTAAAATGAATAATCAACTGGTATCCAGGGAGGATTTTGCCTGGATCGCAACGGCGTTAAAGGGGCTGAGAACCGTGGCGGACAGTTCACGGGCAGACGAGATCTCCGAGAAGATAAGAGCGGTCTCCGGCTGCGGCGATACGGGAATGATCCTGGATTTCTCCGTGCTGCGAGAGGGCGGCGACAAGCTGCTTGGAGCGTTACAGTCTGCTGTGTGCCATCGGAAAAAGGTGACATTTTCCTACACAAATAATAGAGGCGAGACAAGAGTTCATTGTGTGGAGCCTGTGGCGGTCATGTACAGGTGGTATTCCTGGTATATGCTGGCGTATCATGGGGAAACGGAAGATTACAGGACGTACAAGCTTGTCAGGATGGAGGATGCCCATGTCATGGAAGAGGGCTTTACCAAAGAACACAGGCCTGCGGAAGAGATTTTAAAAGAGAGTGATCATTCCTATAACAGCAGCCTTGTGACCACAAGGGTAAGGCTGCATTGCCATGGAAATGCGGTATACAGGATCAGAGAATATCTGAACGGGAAAGCGGTGGAAAACCGTGAGGACGGTTCCGCCATTATGGAGATCCATATCGTGGAAAGCGAACAGTGGTGGATCGGTGTTCTTTTGTCCCAGGGAAAGGACATAGAAGTACTGGAACCGGAATCCGTCAGAAACCGGATCGTGGAGACCGCGGAAGATATTATCTGCCGCCATTCAAAGTCAGTCAGGCTGCCGGCGCCATAATTTACTCAAATTTCGCACTTGAATAAGTGCCTGCTCACCAGGTGAATGACTATAATATATGTGCGAAACTTGAGCAATCTATGCGTTTTCGTTGGAATATTGCAGAAAAGCGGAACCGTGGAGGATATTTTAGAATCCTCCAATGTATCCATATTTAAAATTATCAATGATCCCCGCAAAATCATACGCATCCATAAGGAGCAGCTCCGATCTGTCAAATACCGCGCAGAGACCATGTTCGATAGATATCCGGTTATGCTCGAAAAAGGACAGTCCCAGAAACATCCGACCTTCAAAACTTCTGACCTCGATCAGAGGCTTCATCCCCAGATAGGGATGCAGTTCTTCCTTTCTCGAAATCGGGATCCTTTCCGATGTACAGGTCTCTTCATTCCAGACATCCAGATTTGTGTTCCTGCCATATTGAAGAAGCAGATGTTCCAGAAATTGGTCATATAACTGCTGAAAATGTTCCCTTGCGAAATCCGGCACATTAGAAAAATTTTCTGAATCCTTCTCGTACAGTCTGTAAAAAGCGGTCATTTTGACCGTGCCATAAAGTTCTGCCGACCATTCCACTTCGATCAGGCCTTCCTTTTCTCTTTCTGCAAATGCCATAGGATACTCCTTTGTGTAAAACGATCAATCTATAATACGGATTTGCATGGTTTCTGATGTTTGATCAATAATAACATCTTTCCTTGTATGGTGTCAATCCTGCCTTCGCCTGCTTATGCCCGCAGAATCAGGCCATGCGGTTAAAAGGTACCCGGAAAAGAGGGGGGATCGCTCGGAATGATTTCAGGAAAGCCGATTGATAAGCGGCCTGGGGATTCCGAGAGTCTATTATCTGAGGAAAGGCGGCAAAAAGCAGTCCATCTGGTGGAAAGCTTTCTATTTTACTGATCAGCGAACTATGACATACAGATGTCGGGGTTTGTGTGTTAGAGTGTGTTTGAAATGGAGGGACAAAATTATGGCAACTAATGTGTATGAGAAATTACCGGTTATGGAAAACGACAGATTTCTTCTGCGGGCGCTGGAGGGGGAACAGGATGCGGAGGATCTGCTGAAGGTCTACTCGGATGAAAAGGCGGTGCAGCTGTTCAATTCGGACAATTGTACCAATGATTTTCATTATGAGACATTGGAGCAGATGAAGGAAGCGATAACATTCTGGCAGTTTTCATATGATCACGGGTACTTTGTGAGATGGGTGGCAGAAGACAAAGGCAGCGGGGAGGCAGTGGGTACAATAGAATTATTCAACCGGCAGGCGCAGGATCATTTTAATAACTGCGGTCTGCTGAGACTGGATCTGAGAAGCGATCATGAGACGGAAGAATGTATCCTGAGTATTCTGGAACTGCTCATTCCCAATGTGAAAGAAATGTTTGGATGTGATATGATCGCAACCAAGGCAATTGCAGCCGCGGACAAACGCATCCGTGCATTGGAGAGACTGGGATTCCGACTGTCAGAGGAATGCCTTCTGGGGAAAGATGGGACAAGGTATGGATCTTATTATGAACTCTGATCCAGACTGCAGGCATGGACAATGGTCGCTTTTTTGAAAAGGGGAAGAACCGCCAGCACCGCTTGTCGATCAGTTACATAGCCCGCTATGCGCCTGATTGTCAAGTGGCACTGTGGAAGAAAAATCCTGCGGACTATCGGTAAGTTATTTTGTGACAGTTCCTAACGGGCTGATATCTGATCTTGTAAAGTTGTACAATTTATAAATGTAGTAGGAGGTGTAATGAGGTGGCCTTTGATTTCAAAAAGGAATACAAAAATATTTATATGCCGGGAAAGAAACCGGAGATTGTAGATGTACCGCGTATGAATTATATTGCAGTCAGGGGACAGGGAAATCCCAATCTGGAAGGCGGAGAATACCAACAGGCGATCGGCATCCTGTATGGAGTGGCATACACTTTGAAAATGAGTCATAAAACAGACTACAAAATAGAGGGCTTTTTTGAGTATGTGGTACCGCCTCTGGAGGGTTTGTGGTGGCAGGAGGATACGGATGGCGTGGATCATGGGAATAAGGATGCTTTTCACTGGATTTCCCTGATCCGTCTGCCGGACTTTGTGACCCGGGAAGATTTTCACTGGGCAGTGGCTGCGGCGGCGAAAAAGAAGGGGACGGACTGTTCCAAAGCGGAGTTTCTGACGGTGGAAGAGGGCCTGTGTGTGCAGATCATGCACACGGGTCCCTTTGACAGGGAGCCCCGGACAGTGGCGTTAATGGATGCTTTCATCAAAGAGCGGGGATATGTGAATGATATCACCGAAAACCGCCTGCATCATGAAATTTATCTGTCAGACACAAAGAAAACAGCTCCGGAGAAATGGAAGACCGTGATCCGGCATCCGGTCAAAGTGTGCGCCGACACAAAATTCCGGTGATGTTTTCCGGAAGAACGCGCAGCGGATCAACAGGGCAATTCTCCTGATTTCCTCGGGGCCATGCAGGGATGAAAATGCCCTGTGACGGTGGGAGCGGCAGTTGATAGGGGAAGCGCTTTACATGGATTTTACAATTTCAGGATAGCAGATTTGAGATTCCTGTTGTATGATGGTTGTGTGATCAGAGAGAAGAAGTCAGGCAGAGTCAGGTCGGTTTACTGGCTTTTGAAGATGCTGTTACGTGTAACACAGTGCGGAGTCTGACAGGAAAGGAACAGAGAATGATTTTTTGTGTGGAAGACGATCAGGCGATCAGGGATCTGATGATATATACTCTGAATTCCGCGGGATTTGAGGCAAGAGGATTTTCGGACGGTACAGAACTGTTCCGGACTCTGGGGGAAGAGGAGCCTGAACTTATCATGCTTGATATCATGCTGCCCGGTGAAGATGGCATTTCCATATTAAAGCGGCTGCGCGGCAGTGCCGACACGGCGGAAGTCCCGGTGATCATGGCCACCGCCAGAGGCACGGAATATGACAAAGTGATCGGCCTTGATCTGGGGGCGGATGACTATCTCGTGAAGCCCTTTGGAATGATGGAAATGATATCCCGCGTGAAGGCGGTGCTGCGTCGGAGCAGACATAGGGATACTCCGAAAATATTGCGAGTGGGGTGTCTGGAACTGAACATGGGGGAATACTCTGTTTCCGCCTATGGGGAACGGATGGAACTTACCTTAAAAGAGTACGAGTTGTTAAAGCTGTTTATGGAAAATCCCCGCAGAGTGTTTACCAGGGAGCAGCTTCTGCATAATGTCTGGGATTCCGGATATATGGGCGAGACACGCACTGTGGATGTCCATATCGGTACGCTGCGCTCCAAATTGGGCGTTTATGGAGATTATATAGAGACGGTTCGCGGCGTGGGGTACCGGATGGAGGCACGGTTATGACAAAACGGATATTCCAATCCATTTGTATTGCGGTTTTCAGTGTTTTTTTTGCATCCGCCATTCTGTTCATGGGGGTGCTTTATGAGTACTTTTCGCGGATTCAGCATGATCAGCTGGATATGCAGACCAGTCTTGCGGCCCAGGGAGTGACGAACGGGGGAATGGAATATTTCCAGGGACTTGATGTCAAAGATTACCGCATGACCTGGATCGCGGAAGACGGTACCGTGCTCTATGACAGCAGATCGGATTCCGTCGGAATGGAAAATCATCTGGAACGGGAAGAGATCCGACAGGCTTTTTCAGAGGGCATGGGTGAAAGTTCACGTTATTCTGTCACCCTTCTGGAACGTTCCCTTTATTGTGCGCAGCGTCTTCCGGACGGTACGGTGCTGCGTCTTTCCGTGGCACAGAACACTCTGTTGACATTGCTTCTGGGAATGTTCCAGCCGATCTGTATTATTTTTACCATAGCAATGGGGTTGTCGCTGGTATTGGCATTCCGTCTGTCCAGGGGAATTGTGAAGCCGCTCAATGAACTGAACCTGGATGAGCCGTTGGACAACAAGGGATACGATGAACTGGCGCCATTGCTGCAACGGATCGCGGCCCAGCAGCGGCAGATCAGGCGGCAAAGGGACGAACTGCGGCAAAGGCAGAGCGAGTTTGAGACAGTGACCACAGGCATGGCGGAGGGAATTGTCCTTCTCAATGAGAAGAAGATCATTTTAAGCATGAATTCGTCGGCGGCACGGCTTTTTGGAACGGACGATTCCTGCGTGGG
>JAIEKC010000615.1:0-9229 GCA_029064505.1 Acetatifactor sp. | reverse complement strand
CCCCGATCAGTTCGTCAATGGTGACAGCCTTGCCCACCACCACGTTAGTCTCGATCTTTACCCCCAGTGCCTTTACGTTCTCGATCTCCTTCGCCACCACATCCTGCTTGGGCAGACGGAATTCAGGAATTCCGTATACAAGCACTCCGCCGGGCTCGTGCAGCGCTTCAAAAATGGTCACATCATAACCCATCTTAGCCAGGTCGCCTGCGCAAGTCAGACCTGCGGGACCGGAACCGATCACCGCGACACTCTTTCCCTTCTTCTCCGCAGCGCCTTCCGGTTTGATATCATTTTCCCTTGCCCAGTCAGCCACAAATCTCTCCAGCTTGCCGATGGAAATGGGATCGCCCTTGATACCTCTGATACACTTTCCCTCACACTGGCTCTCCTGAGGGCAAACACGGCCGCATACGGCAGGCAGCGCGCTGGATCTGCTGATGATCTGATAGGCCTCCTCAATATTGCCGTCCTTTACCTTCCCGATAAAAGCGGGAATATCAATAGCCACCGGGCATCCCTTGACACACTGCGCATTCTTACAGTTAATACACCTTGATGCCTCGTTCATTGCCTCTTCTTTATCATAACCCAGACACACCTCGTCAAAATTGGTGGCACGCTCTTTTGCGTCCTGCTCTCTCACAGGGATTTTGGTCAATACATCCATTTATTGCTTTCCTCCATTTCTTTGTTATAGACTCTTGGAATCTCTTGTGCCTGATTTTGCGGAAAAATCCTTGGTCGCATGGATCAGTTTCCGCAGTTCCCGCAGCCGCCGTGGTGGGTATCGCCCTCCTCCAGCTTCAGCATGGCTCTTCCCTCCGCCGTCTTATAAATCTGCTGACGTCTCATGGCCTCGTCAAAATTCACCTCATGACCGTCAAATTCAGGACCGTCCACACAGGCAAATTTCACCTGGCCTCCCACTGTCACACGGCAGGCACCGCACATTCCCGTTCCGTCCACCATAATGGGATTCAGGCTGACAACGGTGGGTATATTCAGTTCCTTCGTGAGCAGGCAGACGAACTTCATCATAATCATGGGGCCGATGGCGATGCACACATCATATTCCTTACCCTCAGCCACCAGATCCTTAATGGTCTGCGTCACCATACCGCTTCTTCCATAGGAACCGTCATCTGTAGTGATATAAAGATTCCCGGCAACAGCTTCCATCTCCTTCTCCAGGATCAGCAGATCTTTCGTCTTGCTTCCCACGATCACATCCGCAGCCACACCGTTCTCATGGAGCCACTTTACCTGGGGATATACAGGCGCCGCTCCCACACCTCCTGCCACGAACAGGATCTTTTTCCGTTTCAGACTATCCATATCCTCGTCAACCAGCTCTGACGGGCATCCCAAAGGTCCCACAAAATCGCGGAAGAAGTCTCCCTCATTCAAATCCGCCATCATCTTCGTACCAGCACCCACACACTGGAACACAATGGTCACGGTACCCTTCTCACGGTCATAATCACAGATGGTCAGGGGAATTCTCTCTCCTTCGTCATCCATTCTGACAATGACAAACTGGCCGGGCATACACCGCTTCGCCACTCTCGCCGCCTCTACCTCCATCAGGTAGATATTTGTCGTAAGCTCACTCTTTTTTACAATTTTATACATACTCTTCCACCTCTCTATTCCTCATCGGAATCATCTTCCTCATCCTGGGAATTATCTATTATCGGCTGTTCTATTTCCACCAGGCTCATTTTTCCATAACGATCCTGATAAAGTTTATATATTGTCCCTGTGTATGCGTTTACCGCAAAGTTATTTCCGGTCTTCGTCAGACTGCCGTCCGCACCGCAATAAATTTCCGAAATCACATAGAAATCATCCACCCGGTTAATGTTGGTCACATATTGGTATTCGTACTGATACCGGTCACCGGATTCATCAAAATGTCCATCCCCATCATATACTTTGCCGATACTCATGGCATACTGCATAAGGGATTCCACCGCCTGCTGCGGCGTAAAATCCGTGTTCATGACCAACTGATAAGTTCTCTCCGTCACTTCGCCTGTGACCCCGTTTTCAATCCTCGCAAATTTATATGTACTCCTGCCCAGAGGCAGCGGGATCGGTCTCGAATAAATCTGCGACGAATCCGTAGGTGTCGAACCGTCCGTTGTATAATAAACCTCTTCCGCATCGTTCAAAACCTCTATGTTGGTGGGGAAGTTGTAATCACCGCTGTACAGGTTAACCTCCGGAGCGGGTATCTCATCGATCTCCACATGAAACTCTCCTGAGATCGTGTCACTGATAATGCCGTTATCATTGATGAAAATCGCCTTGACAATGTAATCGCCGTCCTCCAGAATGATCGGTGCGGTATACGGAGTGCTCTCCGCACTGGGCTCGCTGCCATCCAGCGTGTAATATATTTTCCCACTGCCGAAAGCGGACAGCTTCAGAGGCTGGACCACCGTATAATACCCCGGCTTAATACTGAATTCCGGCTGCCTCGCCAAGTATTTCTGGTAAGTGGAGATCAGATTCGCATTTTCACTGGCAAGCAGCAGATCGTTGATCGTCTGATAGTCCTCTCTGGCGCTGTAAATAGCGATCAGCTTGCCATAAGCCCTCTCCAGCTGTTCACTGGTGGCATCAGGGTCTCTGGCAATCTCTCTCAAAAGAAACTCATATTCAATTTTATTGTTTTTCAGAAAATATACCTCTGCCAGACTGAATTTCAATTCTATATTATGTTCATCCAGTTCCAATGCACGGGTGTAACAGTCAATGGCCCTGTCATACTTCTGCCTTTCCACATATTCCTGTCCCTTCCCAATCTGCCATTCAAGGGAATTATAGTGGTAAATAAAAAGACCGCATATAACAACCACCACTGCAAATACCGCGCCACACACCGCCCACAGCTTCCAGAAGTGTCTTCTACCGGGGAGATGATCCTCCCCGGGTTCGGGCTCCGGCTCTTCAGACTCGTTGATATCCTCCAGTATACCGCTTATGGTACGCTCGATGTCCTGCTCAAATTCGGGATCAAAGTCAGGTACAATATGAATATCCTCACCACAATGCTCACAATATAGAGTTTCTTCTGCCATTTCCGCTCCGCAGTTGGGACACTTCATAGCTTACGCCTCTTTTCTCATGTGAAAAAGCTTAAAACAAACCTGTTATCACACCCTCATCGTCCACATCAATACGATGTGCCGCAGGCTGCCCCGGCAATCCGGGCATGGTCATCACATCTCCTGTCAGAACAACCACAAATCCTGCCCCGGCTGAGACATAGACTTCCCTGACATTCAATTCAAAGCCCTCCGGTCTGCCCAGAAGTGCGGGATCATCCGACAGGGAATACTGATTCTTTGCCATACATACCGGCAGCCTTCCAAATCCCAGTTCCGTGAGCTTTCGCAGCTGCCTTCCCGCCGCCGCGGTAAAGTTCACTCCGCCGGCGCCATAAATCTCTTTTGCCACGATAGTGATCTTTTCCTCCAGGGAAGCCGCATCGTCGTACAGCACATGAAAATGGCTTTCCCTGTTCTCCATCGTCTCGATCAGCTTCCGGGCCAGTTCGATGCCGCCCTCGCCGCCCCTTTCCCATACCTGAGAGAGAGCAAATTCGCACCCTCTCCGATGACAGAATTCTCTCACATATTCAACCTCCGCCTCCGTGTCGGTGACAAAGGAATTCAGTGTGACCACTACCGGCACATCGTATTTCTGCAGATTCTCAATATGCTTCTCCAGATTGGAAATGCCCTTTTCCAGAGCCTCCAGGTTCTCACTGTTCAGCTCTGCTTTGGGCACACCGCCGTTATACTTTAAGGCACGGACCGTAGCCACCAGAACCACGGCATCGGGTTTCAGTCCCGCCATCCTGCACTTGATATCAAAGAATTTCTCCGCACCCAGATCCGCGCCAAAACCCGCCTCCGTGATACAGTAATCCGCCATTTTCAGCGCAGCCTTTGTGGCCCTCACGGAATTGCAGCCGTGGGCAATATTGGCAAAGGGACCTCCGTGCACCAGCGCAGGTGTATGCTCCAGTGTCTGGATCAGATTGGGCTTCAGGGCATCCTTCAGCAATGCCGCCATAGCGCCCACTGCCTGCAGATCCGCTGCCGTCACCGGTTCTCCCGCATGATCATATGCCACGATAATTCGCCCCAAACGCTCCTTTAAGTCCCGCATATCCTCTGCCAGGCAGAGAATCGCCATGATCTCGCTGGCAACCGTGATGACGAAATGATCCTCTCTCACAAATCCGTCCGTCTTGCTTCCCAGTCCCACCACAATATTCCGCAGTGCCCTGTCATTCATATCCACACAGCGCTTCCAGACGATCTGTCTGGTGTCGATCTGCAAAGCGTTTCCCTGATGGATATGATTGTCGATCAGAGCTGCCAGCAGATTATTTGCCGAGGTGACAGCATGGAAATCCCCTGTAAAATGCAGATTCAGATCCTCCATGGGAACCACCTGAGAATGGCCACCTCCTGCCGCGCCTCCCTTGATGCCGAAGCAGGGACCCAGAGAAGGCTCTCTCAGGGCAATGATGGCTTTCTCTCCCAGCTTTCCGAATGCCTGTCCCAATCCCACACTGACCGTTGTCTTCCCTTCTCCTGCGGGAGTGGGATTGACGGCTGTCACCAGGATCAGCTTTCCATCCGGTCTGTCCTTCAGGCTGTCTATGTACTCGTCGGAAATTTTCGCTTTGTATTTCCCGTAAAGTTCCAGATCATCCTGAGTGATGTCCAGCTTCTCCGCCACTTTAACAATAGGTTCCAAAACTGCTTCCTGTGCAATTTCAATATCTGACTTCATACAGAATATCCTTTCCTGTTCAATTGCTGTTTACACTGATCTGTTCCGTCCGGTCGGTGCTCTATATCTGCTCCTCCAGGAGCTGTTCGAACTGCTCCGGACTCATCAGTATCTTTCTGGGCTTTGTCCCTTCTTCCTCTCCTACCACACCGAACTCACAAAGCTGATCCATGATCCTGGCCGCCCGGTTAAAGCCAATCTTTAATACGCGCTGCAGCATACCGATAGAAGCCTTGTCCTTCTCGATGATAAATCTGCCCGCCTTCTCAAAAAGTTCGTCAATCTCGCTGCCACTGTCGGAAGCGCCTCCGCTTCCGGAACCCGTGCCCATACTCTTGATCTTCTCTTCGATCTCTGCGGCATAGGTATTTCCCAGTGTCTGATTTTTCAGGAAATCCACCACATCCGACACTTCCCTGTCGGATACAAACGCTCCCTGGACACGGGCCGGCTTGCTGTAACCCTGGGGATAGAAAAGCATATCTCCCTTTCCAAGCAGCTTCTCCGCACCGTTCATATCGAGGATGGTACGGGAATCCACGCCGCTGGAGACGGAAAAGGCCACACGGCTGGGCATGTTTGCCTTGATCAGACCGGTAATGACATCCACGCTGGGACGCTGTGTTGCAATGATCAGATGGATTCCCGCCGCTCTCGCCAGCTGTGCCAGACGGCAGATGGACTCTTCCACTTCTCCGGGACATACCATCATCAGATCCGCAAGCTCGTCCACGATAATGACGATCTGGGGCAGCTTCTTCGGCGCATCCTCCTGTCCGCTCTGCTGTAGGGATTCCACCTTTTTATTATACCCTTTCAGATTACGGACATTATAATCCGCAAATTTGCGGTATCTGTCCTCCATCTCCGATACGCCCCAGTGAAGCGCGGCGGAAGCCTTTTTCGGGTCTGTCACCACAGGGATCAGCAGATGGGGAATGCCATTATACACACTCAGCTCCACCACCTTGGGATCCACCATGATCAGTTTCACATCATCGGGATGTGCTTTGTAAAGAATGCTCATGATCAGGGTATTGATGCAGACCGACTTACCGGATCCGGTAGCCCCGGCGATCAGCATATGGGGCATCTTCTCAATATCCGTCACCACCACCTGACCTGCAATATCCTTGCCCACCGCAAACGCGATATTGGAAGGATATTCCTTAAACTCCTTATTTTCCAGCAGATCACGAAAGGCAACCGGCATAGTCTCCTTGTTCGGCACTTCAATACCGATGGCCGCCTTTCCGGGAATTGGAGCTTCGATACGAATATCCGTAGCTGCCAGGTTTAACTTAATATCATCGGTAAGTCCCACGATCTTAGATACCTTGACACCCTGTTCCGGCTGCAGCTCATACCGTGTAACGCTGGGGCCCTGACTGATATCCGTTATGGTAACTCTTACGCCAAAAGTACTCAATGTCTGCTGGAGGCGCATTGCTGTCTCCTTCAATTCCTGAGTGGTATCCCCTGACGCGGGAACACTCTTTTGCAATAGATCGACGGGAGGGAAACAGTACTTTTTCGGGATCTGCCTCTCTGCCCGGTTGACTTCTTTCTGAATACCGGGTTCCACACTGTTTTCCTCCGGTGCCAGCCTTGCCACCGGACGCTGTCCTGCGTTTCTCCCGGCAGAAGGCTCTTCAATCCCTTCCTTATGTATACGGATGCTTTGATCCGGGATACTTTGATCCGGGATGCTTTGATCCACAATCCCTTGGTTCGGGATGTTCTGATCTGCAATCCTTTGGTCCGTTATTTCTGACACTGTCGCTGTTGCCGGATGCGCTGTCGGTCTCGGCAGCGGCTCCGGCCCGGGCATTGCCCCAAATGCCATATCCGCTTCTATATCATCCATTGCTTTTACGCCTGAGTCATACTCTATTTCTTCTCCGAAACCGGTACCTGCTCCGGAATTCATCCATTCCCCTGATCCCGCGCCTGCTCCGGAATTCATCCATTCCTCTGATCCCGTGCCCGCACCATATCCGGCCGCCGATTCGGATACCATTCCGGTCACCCTGCCGGCTGTTGCCCCGGCTTCCGCTCCCCAATAGCCTCCCTGGCTCTCTTCCGGATATTCATCATCATTCAGCCGAACCTGATGCATGGTCCTGATCTGTATTCTGTCAAAGTCAAAGGCCGGTGCCGATACAGGCACTGCCGCCTCTTCCACATATGTTTCTTGCCCTGTTGGCTCCGCAGGATAGATATCCTCACCCAATTCCTCTTCCGAAAATATGATCTCATGGACATCATCACTGCGCTGCTCCTCCGAGGGCCTCACAAGAGCCGTATTCATCATAACGCCTGAGACTTTCTTCTCCATGCGGAGGATCTTCTCGTTTTCTTTCTCTTCGGCTCTTAAGCGGCGCTCTTCTTCCCTTCTGGCACGTTCCTCTTCCCTTCTGGCGCGCTGCTCCTCCTGCTCTTCACGGCGGCGGCGGTTCATCTCCCTGCGGCGCTCCGCATCCTCCCTGGACAATTCCCGGACACGGCTGCCGCTCTTCTTCACGCTGCTGAGAAGAGATTTTTCTGTCAGCAGGATCAGGCTGACCACGGAACACAGGAGAACCACAAGCACCGTACCTATGGTTTCCAGATAGTGCTGCAGCAGATAGCTGATACTGCCGGAAAGCACACCCCCGCCGGTCTTGCCGTCACGGCTGTTTTCATAGATCGTCCGGATATCATATGACTCCAGAGATCCCGCTCCCTTTGCGAACAGATCACACAATATCCCCAGCATAATGCATAGTACGATCCCGGAGATCAGCTTCCGCAGGGCATTGGGATTCCCTTCGTTGGCAAACCAGAAAGAGGCTGCCAGAAAGACAAGCAGCGGAAGCACATAAGTGATCAGGCCGAAGAGACCGAAAAGCACACCGCTGACAGCATTGCCCACAGGCCCCACAATCCCGAAATTGCAGCAGAACAAAAGAACCATTGCGACAAACAGAACGATCAGACCTATCTCATGAAACAATGCGCTTTCCTGCTCCTCCCGCGCCGCATCCGCCTTCTTTTTCCGGGACGATGTACGTGACGCAGTCCCTGAAGTCTTTTTATTTGAAGATGCTGTTCTATTGGAAGCCATCTCACCTAACCTCACTTCTTATAACTTCTTATGATTTCATACCATATAGTTGGGATTATACCATTTTTATGTGTACTTGTCACCAAGGATTTTTGTTCAGACCGGCATATGCGTAACAGTTCAAAGAAATCAAAGATATTGAATACCATTTCTGTGATAATCCGTGAGTATCTGCAATGGAGTCTTCGCAGATATTCACGGATCGGTTCATAACAGCTGAAACATCGTGATGTATTATTTCTCATAAATAAATTTTTCAATGCTGCATTGATGTATCTTGCTCTTTTTATCATAATTGATTCCCACCAGTAGCAGATCCCCTTTATAATCGTTCAATGCCTGTATATATTCCTGTTGTTTTATTTGATCCATAGCCCCACGGACAGATCGATTCCATTTCAGTTCTACCAATAAAGCGGGTTTATTGCAGTGCTTTCTGGGAAGAAATACCAGATCGGCAAATCCCTTTCCGGTCGGCAGTTCCCGAATCAGGGTATAATCCTTTTTAGCGCTATAATAAGCAAGCGTTATCACACAACTGAGGGAATTCTCGTCATTATAGGAAAGAATCGATGTAGAAGCCGAATGGACAGCATCTATTCCACCGGCTACAGTTTCTGCATCCATTTTTAGCGTTGCATACAGCAAATCTTCGGAAGCCTTTACTGCATCGACCACCTCACTCCACCCACTGCTCTTCACCGCCCGCAGGAATTCCGAACGAACCTCATCATTGGGAATAGAGACCGTATGAGATTCTTCATGATACGACAGATATCCTAAATGAACCAATAAAGTCAGGACATCATCTCTTCCGCTAAAGCTTGTCATATCATTTTGGAAAGTACCGGTATCTATCTCACAGCTTAAATCTCCCAACATGGCAATGATCGCGTCTCTAAGACCGTCAAAATTCATATCAATATAAACCCGCAGCGCTTCATAGGTTTCTGTGCTGACCCAGTAGCTTTGAAAGGATCTTTCAAGCATGGCATCTACAATGGACTTGGGATTATAGACATGGCTGATCTGCTTAAATCCATATCCGTCATACCAGCGTTTTGCCTCTTCAAAATCCATATCATACGTTTCACATAAATCTATCACATCAGCTTCGGAAAAACCGATATATTTCGCCAATCCCTTGGGTGCCGTCATGGAAAACTCATCAAAGATATTAAGCGCTGAATGTGTTCCGTATTTTTTTACAGGCAGGATACCGGTCATATATGCCAGTTTGACATATGTCCTGTCTTTCAGTAAATCACGCAGGAAATCCAAATATACCTTTTGAGCCTGCTTATC
>JAIEKC010000614.1:0-10800 GCA_029064505.1 Acetatifactor sp. | reverse complement strand
CGTTGCTCGTCATAAGTCCTTTGGCTCATTTGCTCGTGCAAGCACGGCAACTGAGTCAAAGACCTTCTGACTCTGCTCATTCGCGCAAAAAAGCGTCCCTGCAATTTTCATTGCAAGGGACGCTTACATTTTACATGTTTACACGCGGTTCCACCCTTGTTGCACTTTACCGCCATAACGGTAAATATGCCGCCTTCATTTGCTCGTAACGGAAGCTGCCGGGCTGTATTGGAGCCACTCGGAGATGGTCTTCACATGGCTTTCCGCAAAACCGCTCCCAGCACCGCCTGAAAGTCTCAAGACGGGCGGTTCTCTCTGATGCTCCCGGCCAAGCTACTGTTCTCGTCATCGTTTTCTGTTTTATCATAGTACTTTTACCGTGAAATGTAAAGTACTTTTTATTGTCAATATTCTGTCAGATTTTTCAATCATTGCAACAGTTCTGACAGGTTACTGAGCTGACTCTATCATATCGAGACCCTGCCTTTCGGTTTCCTTATCTTCCGTCGATCTCGCCCGCGATATACGCCTCCACCTCGTCGCGGCTCATATCCAGCGAGACAGCCAGCTCTCCATACAGGCTCTCCTCCGCCAGATGGAAATACTTGGCATCCACGGCTGTAACCTTTCTGCCTGCCTGGATACGCTTCTGCTTTCTGAGGTAGATCGTCTTGATAACTTTTACCAGTTCCTCACAGTTGTTCGATTTCATGCACTCCTTATAGGCCTGCTCGGACAGTTTATCATCAGTGAACGTCAGAAGCGGGATATCCGGTATATGACCGATCAGATCTTTCGCTTCCTCAGGCTGCAGCACCTTCCTCATGGATTCTCCGGAAGAATCCACCGGGACATAGACGGTACTTCCCGATATATATTTCGGTTTCAGAATATAGTATTTCCGTTCCTTATCCACTCCTGTGATATCCAGTGTAGTAATATCCTCTACTCTGCACACACCCTTATTGCCACACACTACATATTCACCAATTTTAAACACAAACTTCTCCTTTCTGCCGTCAATCCGGTTACAATCCACTCCATGGCCGGCCACAAACGCAGGTACATTCCGCGCCCCGCCACAGCCACACATAAAAAGCAACCTAATCCGACTTGATGAACAGGTTCCCATTGCTTCTACTTATTGTTATATCCTTATTTTAACAGAATAAACTCCAAATTGTCAAAATATTAAAAGCATATCGGAGAATTTCGTAAAAAAAGCTCATAAAAACAGAGTGGCTCATTGTGCAATTTGCCACTCTGTCCTCTCTTCTCATTGTCATCTCTCCAGGCATCTCCCCTGCACCTGACTTTACGCCGGGTTTCCGCCAGCTGCCTGTCCTTAATCAATGACCTTAATACTCTCGATCACAGGCTGATTCTCCGCAGTCACCATACCGTCTGTATCCGTCACGGGAGTGGCCTCACAGATGGCATCCACCACCTCCATGCCCTCCGTCACATAACCGAAGCAGGCATACTGTCCGTCCAGAGAAGTACTGTCCTCATGAACGATAAAGAACTGGGAACTGGCGCTGTCCATCATCGTGGAACGGGCCATGGAAATCGCTCCCCTTGTGTGGGACAGATTGTTTTCCACCCCGTTTAAGGCAAATTCACCCTTGATATTCTGATCGGAACCGCCCCTTCCGTTTCCCAGAGGATCACCGCCCTGGATCATAAAACCGCTTATGATCCGGTGAAAGGTCAGTCCGTCATAAAAGCCGTCCCCGGCAAGCTTCAGGAAATTTTCCACCGTAATCGGCGCTGCGTCTCCATCCAGCTCCACAGAGATCGTTCCGTAATCCTTGATCGTGATCTCCACATGATGCAGACCGGCCGGATCAACGGACTGCTCCTGTCCGGAACCGCTCCCTTCACCGGGTTGTGCTGCAGACGCGTCAGCGCGATCCTGCGCCTGCGACGCACCTGCGTCATTCTGCACTTCCGATGCGCCCGTACCGTTCTGCATTTCCGATGCCCCCTGCCCTTCATTGCCGCATCCTGCCAGCACAAACACCATTGCCGCAGTCAAAGCCAGTTTCCATAATTTTTTCATACTCCTCTTCCATGCTCCTTTTCGCTGTAAGATTTTGCAGTCATTCCGCCGTCAGGCAACCTGGAGCATAATCTCCAACTCAGAGGCTGATTTCCCTGCCTGCGGCGTTTCCTGCAATTTCGTTCCAAATTATAGCACAGACAGGGCTGTTATTCAAATGAAATAAATGTGAACACGCTCTGATACAAAATCTACCCGCAGCGTCTCTTCCCATCTCTGTCAAAATTCTGTTTCAGCGCCTTCTCCGTGGGATAGATGGAACCGATCAGGAAAACGATCTGCAGGGTGCAGACAATTGCGGCCACTGTTCCTGTCACCTTTTCACTTTTTCCCGCCGTAAAAAGCATGGCAGCCGCCGACACCAGCAGTAACGCTGATCCGCACCGATACCACAGCCGTCCGCAATATTTGTGGGCGAACTCCCATGTATCCTTATTTTTCATGGACATGGATGTCCTGTAGCCAAATACCGCATTGATCTCCTTTGGCGCATGTCTCATAAAATACTTCCCGAAACCGATCATGGTAAGAGGGATCAGCATATCCATCACAAATGTAAAAACCCATAAACCCATACTATTCTCCCTTCTGCTTTCATACTGCCATACGCGTTCCGCGCATTGTGTACTTAGACGTTCCTGTATCCACTTCCCCACAACAAAGCAGCCGCAACCGCGCCGGTAAATTTCTGATCACAGCACAGGTGCAGAAGATTTGTCGGAGTAAAAAAACATTCCTGATTTATGACGGCAAATTACCGGGCTGATCTACAGCCTGTACAGTCTCTCCAACCGGGCATGATACCTCATCATAACAAACACACCCCCGATAATAACGGCAAGCTCCGGAATCATCAGAAGGACATTCCCACGCTCAAGCGCACCTGCGATCACATTCACCAGACCGCATCCCATTATGGCGCCGCCATACACGACCCACATAATGCCATGCTTTCTGTTCCATGCCTTTACATCCCGCAGCTGTTTGGCCTCCGGCGGCTTTACCCCTGTGTAAAACCCCACCGGCTTACTGCTCTTAAGCTGTGAAATTCCAATACCTGCCATGATAAAAGCCGTCAGACCAAAAATCGCAAAAGAAATAATATACTCTGCCATACTCCTCCACCTCCTAAACTTTCTACTTCAAATAGAATCCCGCCAGCTTCAGATCCCTGTCAAAGTTCATGGTGTAGGTCACACCCACCTTCTCATAAGACACCGTTATCTGCACCATGGCATATTTCTGCCAAAGCTGGCTGATCTCCAGGAGATAGGTATTTCCCACATTGATCATCTCTCCCCAGTCATCGCCGATGTACAGCTTCATCTGTGCCATGTCCTCCTGCGACATATAACCCTCCATCTGTGGGGAAAGATATGGCTGCAGTCCCTCACGATCCTCCGCATTGAAATATTCAATGATCCGCTCTGCCCTCTCCCGGACTTCCTCCTCCGAAAAAGTCCTGCTGTCACTTAAGTATCGTGTCTTGGGCAGTGCCCACCAGATCAGCGCCGCCAGAATGATCAGGACCGCAAACACCACGGTCAGGATCTTCCATACCTTTGCTCTGGCCGCCGCCTTCCTCTCCGCCTCGCTGAAGCTTTCGTTGAATTCCGCCGCCAGAGCCTTCGGCTCTCCCATATCCCGGATGACCTGCTCCTGAGAGCTTCCCTCCTCCGCTGCAGCCTGTATATCCGATGTGATCTGCTTTTTTATCTCCCGCTTTTTCCCACCGGAACACTTCAGATACTTTACGACCTGTCCCGCATATTTTTCCGCATCCATCTCCGTGTTCTCCTTTCGATCGCCATAACTTCCCGGAATCTTCATCCCATATTTTATAAACAGACTCCCGGACCCTGCTTATCAAAAATCACCACTCATGCCCTTCGGTATACCTCACTGTCGGACCGGATCATGTTTTGATATCCCTATACCGTAATATATTCCGGTTTCATCATATTCCATCCGCGCATTATACCTATCCGCACCCTATACTGCTTTCATAATATTGTTTACTTTTTCCGAAAATCTGTTCCAGAGAGCCTGCAGTTCTCCCAGAGTCTCCCGGCCCTCCGCCGTAATACTGTAATACTTTCTGGACACTTCCTTTCCCTTTGGTTCACTCCATTTGCTCACCACCAGTCCGTCATCCTCCATACGGTAGAGAATGGGATACAATGTTCCCTCTTTTAACAGAAACATGTCATCGCTCTGCTCTCTCAGTTCACAGATCAGTTGATAACCGTACTTCTCCTGCTGAAAGAGAAGCCGCAGCACCAGCATTTCCAGCACACCCTTTTTCATCTGTTGTTCATATTTCTGCTTCAATTCTCCACCTTCCCATTCCATCGCCGCTCCATGGCAATTTGCTCCCTCTCCTCCGCACGGTTACGGAAGCATTTTCCGTACACCCTGACCGTTTCCGATCATATCACCCGATATATCCGCCTCTGCAGATCAAACTGCGGCATGCCCACAGCAAAGCCTGAAATTATCTGCTGTAGCTTCTTATTTTATCCTATACATCCGCTCCAGCCTGCCATGGTTTATTCCCAGCCACACAATCTCCGCTGCAACCATTACAATGACGATAATAGTTGCGGTTATTGCCTCAATGAAATTCAGCGTAACCGGAAATATTCCAATCGTGAGGGCTATGACCATCCCAAACCGGATCAGCGCTTTGCCATGTCCCGTATTCCAGGCTTTCACGTCACTCAGCTGCTCCGGCTTCAAAGGTTTCTCACCGGTATTCATGACTACAGGGGATCCGCTCCTGCACTGACGGATTCCCAGTATAACAAACAGCAGGCCTATGAGACATGCGGCAACAATATTGATGATATATGCAGCCATACCCTTTTCCTCCATTGTACATATGACACTCTCCCGGAATCTCCGCCCCGCTTCTTCACGGCACTTTTCGGAAGCCATGATCGCAATGACAACAACCACGCGCTCAGCATCTTTCTGACCTGACAGAAATAGTATTCCTGTCATTTTAAACCAGGAAAACTGTTTGTTGATTTATACTGCCTAACAGTTAAAATTTCCGAACAACCTGACTACATAACGCCAGGCATATACGCTTAACCAATGCAGTACGGTAAATTCTGGCGTTATGTGGTATAACATTCTCCTGAGATCAGATGTAATGTCTTTCAACCAAATAAAGAACCACATCAGGAAAACGCAAATATTTAGTATTACTAAATACATATTAATACATAATTTTGTACTTGTCAATCATTATGACAATGAATTTGTTACCGGAACAAGCCGCAGGTAACAGTTCAGACAGGTCACTGAACTGTTACAACTGCAGCGCAGGCAGTACTTACCGCCCATGACAGGCATACAAAAACAGCTGTCCCTTACAGACAGCTGCATACCGATCACATATTTACTGTAACCTGCATCTTGCCTTGCGGAAACCGCAAGACAGCTATGCGCCAAACCGCATGCTCTTGCGGTTTGTGTGCATCTTCTTAACTCCCGACTTTCGTATATGGTGAAGCATTGGAATGCATGGGAGTTTAGGAACTGTTTACCATATCGGCGCCAAACGATTACCGGTTACGCTCCAGTTCCGTCCGCACACACATCAGCGCAAATCCCAGCAGGTTCTGTCCCTGCCACTCACGCATGTCAAAACGTCTCTCATCCTTCATCGAAAGACCGATCCCCCAAATCCTGTCCTGCACCGCGCATTCCGCCAGAATGTTCTGTCCGGTGGCGAGAAGCCCGGTCTTCAATGTTTCGTTCTGAAGAAATTTTTCCAGCAGGCCCTTATATACAATGACCTGTCGCATCCCATTCCACGTCAGATCATCATAACCCTGCACTCCCCGTCCCAATGCCTTGATCTTTCCCACATCCGATATCGCCCGGATCTCCTGTGCACTGGCCTCATCGTGGAACAGCACTGCTTTCTGGTCATAAAATGATCACCTTCCCTTTCTGTACCACTGTCAGCCGCCGTACACACCCTTAAAAGCCCGGTAAGTCTTTGCCATGCCTTCCTCCATCTCCGTATAGACAATTCCCAGTTCCGTCCTGCTCTTTTCGTTGGAATAGCACAGCGTCTCCTCCTCCGTCACCGGGAACGGCAGTGGAATCCCCTGCTGCTGTGCCTGACTGCAGGTCAAAGGCAGCTCCTTACATTCCACATCCGCCGCTTTCGACAGGTATTGATAAAACTGATCGTAATCCGTCATGCCGTCCTGGCACAGATTATAAGCCTGGCCGAAAGCCGTTTCATTCAGCAGGCATCTCCTTACGGCCTCCGCGGCATCCTTCACATAGACGAACTGAAAGCGCCCTGCCGCATCCGTGATATGGGGCAGAAGCCCCTGCTTCACCATGAGCTGAATGTACACGGACTCTCTGGGTGCGTAGTTAAAGGGACCGTAGAGGATAGCAGGTCTGAGCACCGTATACGGAATCCCCCTGTCCGCACACACCTCTGCAAGTTCGCGCTCCAGCGCTGTTTTTCCGGCAATATATGCCCCTGTCTCCCCGGGAAAGACCCGTTCCTCAAAGGGTGAGTCCTCACTTTTTGCCGCTCCCCCGGTTCGCTCGTATACATCCACCGTACTGATCAGGATATATTGTCTGATATGTCCGCCGAAGTGTTCAAAAAAGAGCCTGACGTCTCCCTTGTCATAGGCGCAGAAATCCACCACCACATCATAATCATCCCTGATATTCTGCCAGAGAGCAGGATCGTGGCGATCCCCTTTGATCTGCTTTGCTCCCAATGCCTCCACGGAATATGTTCCGCGATTGACCACGGTAACGTCATGCTCCTGCGCCGTCAGCATGACAAACACTCTGCCCAGAAAATAGCTGCCGCCTGTCACTAATATCTTCATTTACTTTCTCCATTTCTGTTCTATGTACTCTCGGAATCTCCAGGCCGCTTATTAAGCGGTTTTCCGGAAATCGCTACAGGCGATTACCCGCTTTTGGGGATACCTTTTACGGCAATGCCGACACAAACTCTATATCAGTGTATAAAGATTCAATCTCCGGTCCTCCTGCGCTTCCGGTTACTCTTATCCCGATACATGGCCTGATCAGCCAGTTCACAGCATTCCTCGGCCGGCAGAGGCTTCTCCTTCGTACTTATGGCATAACCGATACTTACGCCCAGCTGATACCGGATCTGCCGCCTGCTCACCTTATCGGCCAAAATGCTGTCGATCCTCTCCCTGAGTCCCTGCCAGTGCTCCGGCTGTACATTGCGGGAGAGCAGCAGGAACTCATCGCCGCCATAACGCACCAGCAGCTCGTCCTTCTCTGTCACAGCCTGAAGCACTTTCGCAATAATACACAGCGCATGATTGCCGGCCAGATGCCCGAATTCATCATTTACCTTTTTCAACCCGTCCATATCCATGATCACTACGGTAAATTCATTTCCCGATGTATAGTCATCCCGGAAACGCTGGAGTCCGAACCGGTTATACAGTCCCGTCATCTGATCTGTCATATGAAGCTCCTCAAGCTTCTGTATACTGCTCTGCAGGATCATCTGACGGCGCAGGTTTTCAATACTGCTGCCTATACTCTCATGACAAATACGGTAATTGTAAATCTCCACGGGAAAATATTCATTCAAAAATACCATGTATCCGAAATCCTGCTCCTTATAATGGACCGGCAGGAAGATCAATATGTCACCCTCCTGCGCCTCGGCAGGAAACAACTTTTCCACCGGAAACGCCACATTTTTCAGCTGCCCCGTTCTCCTGGACACTCCGGTAACCGCCACCATGGTTCTGTCATATATCCTGTCCTGCTCTGTGTTCCTCTCACTTTCCTCATTGACGACATATTTCAGATCGCTGCGGTTCAGGCAGCAGAAGAAGTCCGAACAGCTGATCCCCTCCAGCATCCCTCTGAGATTATCCGCCAGCTGATCCAGAGAATCCACTTTCTCCAATGCATTATTGTACTGCATCATCCCGCTGACCTGTGTGGCCGCCTCCACCTTGGCAAGGATCAGCTCCCGGTACCTCTTGCCATACGCTGCTTCCTCATGATTTTCACAGCCGCAGCTGGTCCCGTAATGCATTTTGCACTCGTAAAAATTTTCCCTTTTTACAGCCTTTCCCGCCATCATGTCTTCCAGCAGATCACATGCCGCTTCCACCGCGTCCTCATCCATTCTGTCCGCACCTGTGAGTATGGGGCGGAACACAATACTGTTGGTACTGTAGTTCAGCGTACACAGCAGCATATCCTCCGGAACTTTAAGCCCTCTGTCCTCCAGTTCAAGACAAAGGCCGATAGCCATCACATCATGGATGCAGATCACAGCCTCCGCATCTCCGATTCCCTGATCCAGAAATTCCTGATACAGGCTGCGTCCGTTCTGTATGGACACCTGCCTTGCCATTACTCTTCTCTCATCATACGGGATCCCCCTTTGGTCAAGTACCTCCCTGTATGCTCTTGTCATCTGCATGGAGATCACATCACCCCCATCCTGCTGGATAAGATTGATATGCGTGCAGCCATGCTCATCGATCAGATGCTCCATAAGCTCATATCCTGCCTTATAGGCATCAATCGTCAGAAACGGGGCATCGTCCGCCTCGATATTTATGGTTACAAAAGGAGTCCCCTGCTTCCTGATCATATCGGCGATCCGGTTGACAAGCTGCCGGCTTCCCAGGTTTCCCTCCAGAATACAGCCGTCAAATCTCATATAATTCAACAGGTCATAAATGGCGCCCTCTCCGTGCTCATGCCATGCATCATCATAAAAGGCTCCGTAATTGCTGAACACATACAGTGTGTAGCCGCCCCTCTCCTTCAGGGTACGGTGGGCAGCCTTCACAATAACCTTATGACGTTCAAAGTTGGACGCGCTTATGATCAATGCTATATTCTTCGTGTCTCCCATTTGCGATGTACTCCTCCAGTCGTATATTTCAGTCTGCCGAAATCTCACCTGCACCGGTCTTCGGGACTATAATATATTTTTTCCACAACCTTTTTTCTTTCCTGCCATGCACCTCACTGACCGCAGGCAATCCGCAGCTCAACACTTCGTTGCAGGCAACGGGTATCTTTCTATAACACTGCAAAGCAGCGGCATGTGACTCTCTGCATTTTCCGAAGTTCTGCTTTGCCGCCAGACTCATTGCCTGAGAAAGTGCACAAAGTCCCCCCTCATGCAACCGGCTTTTTCAATCACTCTCTATCCCTGCCTGTCCGGTTCCCCCGCATTTCTGTCCGTATACATATCCAGAAGTCCCACTGTCTCTGTGGCGGGTCTTCCGTAACTGTTACAGCACTTATGGGACACTTCCTTTCCCCGGGCCTCCTCATCCATGACCACGCTCATTCGCACGGCTCCTTTTTCCAGTTCACTGTCCAAATGTCTCACAATATCTTCCAGCATATTTTCATCGATATCATTCTTTCTGTCTTCACTCATATTTTCCATCCTGCCTCCCATCATTCCTCCGGCCACTGTAGGCCATGACACAACGTTCCATCTGTCATATAACAGTCATAATATCCCCTTAAAGCCGGTTGACTTCCAGATTTCCCTCTGATGATATTCTCCCGGATATCGCTATCTGTTTTCCACAATACCGGATATGACTGCTTTTTGTATGTTACTTCCATCTGTTTTATTACTTCAATCTGTTTTGATTGTGCCGCTGAGCCATATATATTATAATAATCTCACAGCGATTTGGAGTCAACCCGTAAAATTCTGTGTCACAGGCTTAAAACGGGCAGCGGTTCCACTATTTGCCGCATGTAATTTATGCGTACTCAGACACTGTTAAGAGATAACTTTTCATATTGCCTGTCTTGTTGACCAGACGGACAAATGGATGCAGCTGCCGGAAAAATATCAGATAATATTCTTCTTCCGGAACCCTGCCAACAAGACAGAAACCGGCAGCGTCCTGCATTCCGGCTGCGAGAAGACCTCCGACCGGGCGGAAGACAACCTGAGCGAATCCGGCCGCCGGATCAGAGCGAAGTTCCGGGCTTTGCCATGATAGTGCTTGTATTGCGGTGATTTCTTGTTTATAATAGTAACATAAGGCATTTAACCAAATAGAAACGGAGGATATTTACATGACTGATTTAAATATGTTTTCACTGGAGGGCAAAACCGCTCTCGTGACAGGCGCCAACACCGGACTCGGACAGGGAATCTGTGTCGCATATGCCAAAGCGGGAGCAAATGTGATCGGTGTTGCCAGAAGAAGCTGTCAGGAAACGGCTGAGAAGATTGCCATTTTCGATGGAAGTTTCAAAGAAATCATAGCGGATCTGTCGGATACATCCGTCATTCCCCATGTCGTAGAAGAAGCGGCAGCGGCATTCGAACGTGTAGATATCCTCGTAAACAATGCCGGGATCATCAAACGCTGTGACGCCGCGGAAGTGACAGAGGAAGACTGGGACGCTGTCATCAACATCAACGAGAAGATGGTGTTCTTCCTGTGCCAGGCTTTCGCAAGGAAGTGGCTGGCAGACCAAAAGGGCGGCAAGATCATCAATATCGCCTCCATGCTCAGCTATCAGGGAGGCATCCGCGTTCCCGCCTACACCTCCAGTAAGAGCGCCATTGTGGGCCTGACCAGAGCGCTTGCCAACGAATGGGCCAAATACAACATCAATGTAAACGCCATTGCTCCCGGCTATATGGAGACAAATAACACTCAGAATCTCAGGAGTGACGAGCAGCGGAGCGAGGA
>JAIEKC010000613.1:0-9180 GCA_029064505.1 Acetatifactor sp. | reverse complement strand
GAGTGGATCTACATCAGCGCTCTGATCCCCGGAAAGAACGGCGGCCTGCAGCTTCTGCTGAACGGTGAGAATATGTACCGGATGGATGTAAGCGATGCAGGTGAAATTTCCGAAAGAGAACAACTGTCCGAGGAAACCGGCAAGGTGCTCGGCAACAGACAGAATACGATGGTGCGGGAAGACGGTACCATGGTGATCATCTATTCGGATGAAAACGACTGGACCAAGTCGTATATAGCCACCTATGATCCCGAGTCGGATACACTGGGGGAATCTTCCGAGATGCCTGCGTCCTTTGGATGGAACGGTTACGGTTCCCTGAATGTGGGGATGGCGAGCGACCTGATCTTTACCATGAGCGACGGTGTATACATTTTTAATAAGGGAGATGAAGCTGTCACGAAGAAGATGGATTTTGTCAACTCTGATGTGAACATTTCCAATTTTGTCAGTCTGGTGGAAGTGGATAAGGACAGTTTCGTCGGCATTTTTTATGAGAACTACGGGGATGATATGAAGGCGGCGGTGTTTACCTACAGGGATCCTGCGGATATTCCGGATAAATCTGTGGTGGTGCTCGCGGGGAACTGGGTGGATAATGCCATCCGTCAGAGAGCCGTAGCGTTCAACAGGGCCAGCGATACATACAGGATCGTGATCAGGGAATATGGCTCCTACAACAGTTATGATGATTATAATGCAGGTTTTACAAGACTGAATAACGATATCGTTACAGGCGGTATGCCCGACATTCTGCTTGCGGAGAACCTGCCGATCGAGAATTACATTTCAAAGGGACTCATTGCGGATGTCGGCAAGTTGATAGAGGAGGATCCGGAGCTGTCCCAGGTGGAGTTTTTGCAGAATGTTTTCGACGCTTACTCTGTAGACGGTAAATTGTACTATGTGGTGCCCAATTTCAGCGTCAACACCATGATTGCCAAAACTTCCCTGGTGGGAGATAAGACCGGGTGGACTCTGGAAGAGATGCAGCAGACGGTTGCGTCCATGGGAGAGGGTGCCCAGGCCATCGGTGAGCTTACAAGAGAGGGGTTTATGAACACGGCAATGCAGTATTGCGGCAATGATTTCATCGACGTGACAACGGGAAAATGTTCTTTCAATACTGAGAATTTTATCAGTATGATGGAGTATGCGAAGACTCTGCCCGAAGAGCTCGACTGGGAGAATATGTATAACGACAATTACTGGATGACCTATGAGTCACAGTACCGTGAGAATAGAACTCTCCTGATGCAGCTGTATATCAGCAGTATGGATAATCTGAAGTATTCGCTGAACGGTAATTTCGGTGAGCCTGTCACTTTTATAGGCTTCCCCACAGAGAGCGGCAAGGGCTCCTACATCAGCGCAAATCAGTCCTTTGTGCTTTCCGCCAAGTCGGCCAATCTGGAGGGGGCATGGGAGTTCTTGCGTTACTATCTGACAGATGAGTACCAGAACGAGATAGAATGGGGATTGTCGGTCAATAAGCAGATATTTATGGAGCGGGCGCAGAGAGCGACCCAGAAGCCTACCTATACGGACGAGAACGGTAACGAGGTGGAATATGAGGAGACCTTCTATATCAACGGGGAGGATATTCCTCTGGATCCCCTTTCCCAGGAACAGGTAGACCAGATCACAGACTTCATTATGTCCGTGGACAGAGCGTATTATTATAATGAGAGTGTGCTGAACATCATAAACGAGGAGATGGGAGCATTCTACACGGGACAGAAGAACGCACAGGATGTGGCGAATGTCATTCAGAGCAGAGCGCAGATCTATGTGGATGAGAACCGTTAAAAATATGCAAAGGTTTCCAGGCTATACATGACAGGCATTGATCCACTGATTCCCGTATGGCTTCCATACCCGTAACTTGATGTGGAGAATTGGTTGTATCGGCCTGATCGGTATGACTGAAAATGTGACAGATCTTAAACTGAAAAACGCCAGGCAAACAGAGCATGTCTGGCGTTTTTTAGTACGCTTGGTATGGGCACAATCTAATGAGGCATTTTGCCGGATCTGGCAGTGATGCGCTGAGAGAACCGGTTTGTTGCCGGCGGCATGACAGTAGTGAAGGCGGAGATCATGGATCGGCATGGGAGTATGAATGTGGATTAAAGTGTGACGGGGATTCCCTGTTTCTGCAGATGGTTTTCCAGAGTCAGTTCGTGGCCGTGTTCTTTGAGCCAGTTTTTGCAGAGCTTATAGTCCGGCATGACGGAGGCCACCATATTCCAGAAATCTTTGGAATGGTTCATGTGGGTCAGGTGGCATAGCTCATGTACTACCACATAGTCAAGTACTTTAGGCGGAGCGAAGATCAGCCGGTAGTTAAAGGACAGAGTGCCCCGGGAGGAGCAGCTGCCCCAGCGGGTCTTCTGGTCGCGGATCGTGATGGAGGTGTAGCGGCCTCCCGTAATGGAATGATAATAAGCCGTCCGGGCTTCAAATTTCGCCCGGGCGGCGCTTTTATATCTTTTTTCCAGTGTCTGCAGGCGCTTTGTCTCCGCCTCTGTGAGATAGATGATGTTTTTGGGGTCTGCCATACCTGCTATTTACCGTCCTTTGTGCTTAAAATCATGTTCCACGAATTCGCGCAGTCTTTCTTTCAGTCCGTCCACATACTGGTCGGACTGAAATATCTCCCGAAATTCCTGTTTGCTCACCCAACGGAAAGCAATGGTCTCTCCTTTTTGGAGTTTTATATGGTCTTTCGGAATATCGGTCAGGCAGAAATAGCCATGATAGATGGAGGTATCCGATACATTATGGTACAGATTCTTCAAAGCATCCGCTGTGATCCCTGTCTCCTCCAACAGTTCCCGCCTGGCTCCGTCCATAATGGTTTCTCCTTTGAGCACGGAACCGCCGGCGCCGCTTTCCCAGAAACCGGGATAGGTGGGTTTGCCAAAATCTCTCTGCATCAGAAGAATATCTCCATCCTTATGCATGACAAAAACTTCTGCAACCGCATGCCTCAATCCCTCCGGTATTTTTTCGCCCCGGACCAGGTCGCATCCGGCCGGTGTGCCGTCCGGATAATAAGCATCCCATAATTCCATATATTCCTTCAACCTCTTTCAAAATGTATCTGCCGGATTCGGATTTACTGTGCCGCCTCCGGAGTCGCCTGGGTGAACTGCGCCATGTAGAGCTTGTAGTAAGCTCCCTTTTTCTTCATCAGTTCCCTTGCGCTTCCTTCCTCCAGAATCCCTTTGTTGTCAATAACAAAAATACGGTCAGCCTTCTGTATGGTAGAGAGCCTGTGGGCGATGACAAAGGAGGTGCGTCCTGCCAGTAGCGCTTCAATGCCGTTCTGCACCAGTACCTCCGTCTTGGTGTCTATGCTGGAGGTGGCTTCATCCAGGATCAGGATACCGGGCATGGAGACAAAGGTTCTGGCAAATGCCAGCAGCTGTTTCTGGCCCACGGACAGACCGCCGCCCCGCTCCGAAAGCTCCGTGTCGTAGCCCTTTTCCAGCTTCATGATAAAGTCGTGGGCATTGACGGCTCTGGCGGCGGCAATGCACTCCTCGTCGGTGGCATCCAGCCTGCCATAGCGGATATTCTCCATCACCGTTCCCGTGAAGAGGAAATTGTCCTGGGTCATGATACCCATCTGGGAGCGGAGAGAGTTCAGGGTCACTTCCTGCACATCCTGCCCGTCTATGCGCACATGTCCTCTGGTAGCATTATAAAACCTGCTGATCAGATTGACAATAGTTGTTTTTCCCGCGCCGGTGGGACCCACCAGAGCGATGGTCTCGCCGGGTTTAATGCGGAAGGAGACATCTTCCAGCACCATAATGTCGGGAGCGTCCGAGTAGGCGAAGGAAACCCGGTCGAATATCACTTCGCCTTTTATGGAAGAAAGTTCTCCTGTGGCATGTTCATCCGTGATCTCCGAAGGAGTGTCCAGAACTTCAAAGACACGCTCCGCAGCCGCCAGATTGGTGATCAGCTGTTTGTAGAAATCGCTGAGGTTCATAATGGGATGCCAGAACATGCCGATGTAGCTTCCGAAAGCCAGCAGTGTTCCCACGGATACCTTATCCGTTCCCAGTATCACGATCCCCGTAAAGTAGAGGGCGGCAGTGCTGAAACCCCAGCAGAAGTCGATGACGGAGCCGATGGCATCGTTGATGCGGCAGGCACTGACAAAGGCCTTTCTGTGCTCCTCCGTGAGCTGGTAAAAGGTGTCATCCGTTTCTTTTTCCGCATGGAAGCTCTGGATGATGCGCATACCGGAGAGATCCTCATGGACGAAAGCGTTCATATTGGAGGCCTTCTTCCGGAAAAGCTGCCATCTGCTGTGCGATTTTGTCTGGATATACCAGACCCCTGCCCCCAGAAGGGGCAGCGTACACAGGGAAGCCGCCGTCAGCGCCGGGCTCTTCGCCAGCATGATGAGGATCACCGCGCTGATAGTGATAAAGTCGGGGATCAGGGTGGTCACACAGTTTCCCAGCACGTCCTTTAAGGAGTTGACATCTCCGATGATGCGGGAGAGGATCTTACCCGTAGGACGGCTGTCAAAAAAGTGAAAGTCCAATGTCTGTATGTGCGTGTAAAGCTCCTGTCGGATGGTCATGAGGATGCTGTTGCACACACGGTTCATGATATGCATCCGCAGCTTGGTAAACAGTACCATTCCCACGTTCAGTCCCAGTGCGAACAGGATCAGCCGTACCAGACCCGGAAAATCTCCTGTGCCGATATGACTGTCAATGGCGGTTTCCACGAACAGCGGGTTCATCAGGGACACGCCCACACAGAACAGCATGATACAGAGCACCAGAAGGATCTCTTTTTTATAGGCGAGGAGATAGGAGAACAGCCGCAGAAGGGTTTTTACCTTTCCCTGTTCCACGGTGCGCTCGTCTTCTTTGAAGGAATTAATCGGCATAAATGGCACCTCCCATCTGTAATTGATATGTTTCGTAGTAAAGCCCCTTTTGGGCCAACAGTTCTTTATGAGTTCCCCTTTCCGCGATCCGGCCGTTTTCCAGGAACAGTATTTCGTCCGCGTGGCACACGGCGCTGATCCGGTGGGCGATGATGATCTTGGTGGTGTCCGGCAGCTCGTTCAGGGTCTGCTGGATGGCGGCTTCCGTCTCCATATCCAGGGCGGAGGTGGAGTCGTCCATGACAAGAATGGGATTCCGCTTTGCCAGGGCGCGGGCGATGCTGATGCGCTGTTTCTGACCTCCGGAGAGTCCCACGCCGCGCTCGCCGATGACGGTGTCATAACCGGATTCTAGCTTTTCGATAAATTCCGATGCCTGTGCCGCCTGAGAGGCTGTCTTCACCAGTTCAAAGTCGGTGACCGCCTGCTTTCCCAGACGCACGTTGTCGGAGATGGTATCGGAGAACAGGAACACATCCTGGGTCACCACGGAAATATTTTCCCGAAGCTGCCCCAGGGACAGTCTGCGGATATCCGTGCCGTCCAGAAGAATGCGTCCTGACCTGCAGTCGTAAAGTCTCTGCAGAAGCTGTACCATGGAGGTCTTTCCGGAACCGGTGGCGCCCATGATGCCCAGAGTGGCGCCGGGAGACACATGAAAGCTGATATCCCTTAAGATTTCCGTGTTGTCACGTCGGAAGCTTACCTGTTCAAAGGAAATTTCACCCTTTACACAGGGCAGAAGCTTCGGTGCTTCCGTCTCCCGGATGGTGGGTGTTTCGGCGTAGATTTTCTTCAGCTTGCGGTTGGAGGCCACAGCGGAAGAGAAGCTGTTGGTGAGCCATCCCAGCATTTCCATGGGCCAGACAATGTTGTTGGAGTATTCCACAAAGGCCCCCAGGGAACCCAGGGTGAAAGGGACTCCCCCTACCGTCTCGCCCTGCATCACCATCACGCCTCCCACAAGGAGGACGATGAGGGGCAGCAGCTTGGTGACCAGTGTAAACAGGGGATGGTATTTCACGAAGACACGGGACTGCTTCATATTCAGTTCGTAGTAGCGCTTATTGTGGGAGAGGAATTTCCGAATCTCGAATTTCTCCCTTGCGAAGGCCCGCACGGTGCGGACACCTGCCAGGTTTTCCTCCGCCACGGTGTTCAGTCTGGCGTTTTCCTCGCTGATCTCCTCATAGACCTTATCCAGTCTGCGTTCCAGAAAGATGGCCAGTATGCCGCAGAACAGCATGGCTCCGGTGGGGATCAGGGCCAGCTTTGGGCTTAAGCGGAACATGCAGGTGAGGACCAGGGCGGTGTGCACAGTGACCTCGATCAACAGCATTCCCACATAGCTTAAGCCGTCCCAGATGTGATCCACATCCTCCTTCACCCTTGCCATTAGCTCTCCGGTGTTGTTCCTGTCATAGAAATCCGCGGAAAGCCCCTGCAGGTGGCGGAACAGGTTGCGGCGCATCCGGGCGCAGATTTTAGAGCTCATGACGTCAAAGAGGTATTCCTTGACGTACATGAACACACATTTTCCCAGACCCACAATGAGGAAGCCCAGCAACAGATAATTTAATATCTCCAGCCGTCCGCCGGTGATGACGTCGTCAATCATAAGTTTCGTAAGCTGGGGAGAGAGCATATCCAGCGCCACACCGATGATGAGGCAGAGGACAGCCACAAGATATCCCCAGAAATGTTCCATAATATAGCTTGATACCTTTTTCATAATTTCCTCGATTCTGCGCGGATGACGGACCGCGCGGCCGCAAAAACTGCCATATACACAGTCTGCAGACAGTCCGCAGAGTTTCCGGGCGTGCGTACGCCTTCAGAGATCAGGCGCATGGCGGACCGGGCGGCTGATCTCCGGCGGATCGCTCCGGACCGGTGGAAAGATCACAGCCGTATTGTGACAGATTTCAGGTGATATCCGGTACTCCCGAAAGATTGGCCGCAAGAGCAGCTGGGGGAGATTTCGGGAGATGTCTCAGGAAAAAAGAGCAGGCGAACTGCCATAGACGCAGGGGAAGTGAGCGAAGCTCAAAAAAAGTCCATGGCAGTTTACCACGGACTCTGATCAGCATAAGGATGACTTAAAAAAGAGCAACATCCGTCGTATCAGATAGAAGCGGGAGTACATTCCGAAACGTATGTTCAACGATCCTTCGGGTATCCGTTCTCCCTCTCATTTCCTGAGGTAACTGCGTACGATACACTGTTTAATGTAGCATAAATGTTCTTAGTCAGATCGTTAAACATAGCGTTACCTCCTTCTTTTTATTTTTGCGCGTCCGCTGACCGGGCTTTTGCGCGTTGCATGAATAACTGTAATCTACACTACAACAACTTCCATGAATTGTCAACTGTAAAATTTCAAATTATTTTTATGCGCTATACCATCGCCTGATCCACCTCGATGACCGTAAAGCAATTGGGATTGCCGCGGCGGACCCGCTCACTGATCCGGAAGATCAGTTCATCGTCCGTCATGGGAAAACCATAGGGGATCACCACATCGAAGATCAGATTTGTGTGAGTGGGACCGGTGACGATCCGGAAATCGTGCATGGTGATCCTGCTGTCGATCTCATCCAGATATCCTTTCACCAGCTCTTTCAGCCGCATCGTCTCCTCATCTCCCACACAGACGGGGTCCATGTGTATCACGGCATGGCAGTTTAAAGTGTCCCGAAGTTCGTGTTCAATGGTATCGATCAGGTCGTGGAGCTCTAAAATATTGCCGTCAGCGGGAACCTCCGCATGGAGGGAGATCAGTGTCCGGCCGGGACCGTAATTGTGCACGATCAAGTCATGGATCCCAAGGACGGTATCGTGAGCCATGACAATATCATTCACCTGCTGTACAAATTCCTTATCCGGAGCCTGGCCCAACAGGGGGCTTATGGTATCCCTGGCCGCACCGTAGCCGGCACGGCAGATGAACAGCCCCACTAAGATACCGCACCAGCCGTCGATGGAAAGTCCCGCAAAATGCGACACCAGCGTGGAGACCAGAACCACGGCAGTGGCAAGGGAATCGCTGAAAGAATCGGCGGCGGTGGCAAGCATGGCGGCCGAATCCAGTTTTCTGCCCAGGGCTCTGTTATAGAGGAACATATACCACTTTACGCAGATGGATAGGAACAAAATGACCAGAATAAGGGGGGAAAAGGCAAGCTCTTCCGGATGGATTATTTTGGCGGCGGAAGTTTTCAGCAGTTCAAGTCCCATCAGAAGGATGATGACGGCAACCAGAAGCCCTGAAATATATTCGATCCTCCCGTGACCGAAGGGGTGGTGGGGATCGGGTTTCTGTCCCGCCATTTTGAAGCCGATCAAAGTGATGATGGAGGAACCCGCGTCGGACAGATTATTGAATGCATCCGCAGTGATGGCAATGGAATGGCTCATCAGGCCGGCAAAAAATTTCCCCGCGAACAGGCACAGATTCAGGAAAATGCCCACTGCGCCGCAGAGAACGCCGTAGGCCTGGCGTGTGGATTGACTTTTGATATCGCTGTCAGGGCGAATAAATATTTTGGACAATAATGTGATCATATGGTAAGCTCCGTTTCCCGTAAGGGCAGGCAATTGTATTAGTTGGTCTCGGTTTCTGAAAAGGGCGCATACCCCGGTCCGGCTTTCCAGACGTTATTTCAGTATAGCACACATGGAAGAAAAGGCAACAGAATCTTTTAGGATTATATGGAAACGGACGGTAAACTATGATATAATGAGCGTTAGCGAGAAGAGCATGCCTGCATGTTCGGCGAGCGGCGAATGCTGATCATAAATCGCAGATTTATGATATAATGAGCGTTAGCGAGAAGAATGTGTGTGCACATCTGACGAAACTTAACAGCTAAGGAACTTTCCGCCGTCATGAATGACTCTGCCGCCCAAGGCTCTGATCTGTTTGAGGCGGAACTGGAATGGAGGTAAAAGATATGCCGACAAATGAAAAGGAAATCAATTGTTATCTGTTGGATCAGCTGGAGTTGATCGAGCGTCTTGAAATGGTTGCAGATGACAGCGAGGCAGTAAAAAAGCAGCTTGCGATTGAAAAGAAATTTGTAGAACGCAAATTGTATCAGAATCCACTGCTGACAGAAGCAAAGCAGTAATATCTTCAGAGAGTGTCAATCGTTTCTGACACTCTCTTTACAATTGTGCAGTAGTGCTGTTACGTTGTGCTTTGTGTTGCGTTTTCATGCAATTTTACGTTGAAACAGGGCTGTCTCTTATACTCAACT
>JAIEKC010000612.1:0-2885 GCA_029064505.1 Acetatifactor sp. | reverse complement strand
ATTTCTTCCAGTGTAATATTCCCGTTTTACCCGGTTTTCCGGGATTTCCGCTTCCATCTGATCGTCCGTGACAGAGTCTCCCTTCCCTTCCATAACATTCCTTCTGCGCTTCACGCGGGAGGGAACCGCCTGTATCAGCCTCTTTGTATAAGCTTCTTTCGGTTCTTGGAAAATCCGCTCCGTCTCCCCCAGCTCCACCACCTCTCCGTCCTTCATGACGGCAATGCGGCTGCAAAGTCTTCTGGCCAGATTCAGGTCATGGGTGATAAAGAGCATGGCGTTATTCTGCTTCCGGTTGATCTCGCGGAGCAGCTCAATAATCTGGCTCTGAATGGTCACATCCAGTGCCGTAGTGGGCTCATCCGCCACGATCAGCCTGGGATGCAGGATGACTGCCATGGCGATCATGACCCTCTGACGCATTCCACCGGAAAGCTGATGGGGATAACAGGAATAAACCTTTTCCACATCCCTCAGTCCCACCGATCGAAACGCTTCCAACACCTTCCGTTTTATCTCATCCGCTTTCAGTTTCGTGTGCAGACGAAGCATCTCTTCCACCTGCCTGCCCACTCTCCGGGTGGGATTGAGGGAAGTCATGGGCTCCTGAAACACCATGGACATCCGGGCCCCCTGGTATTTTCTGTACAGCGCCTTATCGCAGGGCTTCCCCGCCTCCCGCAGCACCACATCGTCAAAGAGAACCCGCCCGGAAGTGATCTGCGCGGAATCGGCCACCAGGCCCATCAGCGTCAGCGCCGTCACAGATTTCCCCGAACCGGATTCCCCCACAACGCCCAGAATCTCCCCGTCAATAAGGTCGAGACTCACATGTTTTACCGCTTCCGTATCCTCAAATGCCACGGAGAGATCTTCTATCCTTATCATTACTTCCTCTCATTCCGCCGCCCCCACGGCACCCTTTCGCTTAACTCCAAACTCTCACAACAGTCTCTCGGAATCTCTTTGTGCCTGATCTTGCGAGATAACTATTTGTCAGTTGAAAAATGCTTTCCCCCATGTGTGCGCTCCAGATCGCGTTTGAAATGTTTTCCCCAAGGTATGCGGCACACTTTGCAGAATGCCGGTCTAAACATTTCTTCTTCTTATCCCCTCACTGAACAGTGCAAAACCCAGCACCACCCACACAATGGAAAGTCCCGGCGCCAGAGCGTACCAGGGAGCGGTCCGCAGGTAGCCCTGGGCATCCGAAAGCATCTTTCCCAGACTGGCATCGGGCGGCTGTACGCCAATTCCCAGATAACTCATACCGGACTCCGCAAGGATCGCATTGTTGAACCCGATCATCACAGACACCCAGAACACCGAAAAGATATTGGGAAGGATATGTACGAACAGAATGCGCATCCTGCCCACTCCCATAAGCCTTGCCCTTCTAATATAGTCAGCGTCCCGCAGACGGATAAACTCGCTGCGGACGATCCTGACATAGCTCGGCACAAACACGATCCCCAGGGACAGGATCACATTTTGCTTGCCGCTGCCCATAACGCTGATGATCACCAGCGTCAGTAAAATGCTGGGAAATCCGTTGACCGCATCGGTCACACGCATCACGATCTCATCCGCCACGCCGCCGAAATACCCTGTCAGCGCTCCCAGCAAAATACCGACAGAACCTGAAAACAAGACCACCAGACTGCTGATGACCACAGTAGTCCCCATGCCTTCCATCACACGGGAAAATATATCCCGCCCGAAATTATCGGTTCCGAAAATATGGTGCAGAGAGGGCGCGTCAAATTTCTCCGCCGCGGACATGGCGGTCGTGCTGTAAGGCGTCCAGAAAATGCCCACAATGCCAAGCAGCAGAGCGAAACCTGTCATCGCCAGGCCCGCCACCAGATATTTATTCCATTTTCCCGTGCTGCGTTTTTTCATATTGCCTCTCTTCTCTCCATCGATCCACCCGGCCTTCTTATAACAATTCCAGTCATACCGCGCAGCCGCTATATACACCGGAATATCGGACATTCTTCTGGCACTTCCTGTCATATCGCGCAGCCGTTGCTTTCACCGGAATATCGGACATCCTTCCGGCACTTCCTGTCATACCGCACAGCCGTCGCATTCACCGGAATATCGGACATCCTTCCGGCACTTCCTGTCATACCGCGCAGCCGTTGCATTCACCGGAATATTTTTCTGTTGTCATGAACAACAAATGAATCGGTGCAAGTCCGAAAGGATCCGCCTGCGGCGGCACAAACAATACATGAACTGGTACAAGTCCGGAAGAACGCTGTTCTTGCGTTCTTCCCGAAATGACTTAGAAAATCTTCATTTCGTTCACACTTTCAGCGTTCACTGATCCTGGGATCGATCACGCGGTATAGAATATCCACCAGAAAATATACAAATATCACTACAAAAGTAATATATAAGATCAATATTTCCACCACCGGAAAATCCCGGGTGGAAATGGAGCTGATCAACAGCCGTCCGATGCCGGGCAGACCAAATACCTGCTCAATGACAATGCTGCCTGCCACGATCTCCGCGACGATCATGCCCAGAAAAGTAACCACCGGCATCATGGCATTGCGCAGCACATGGCCGTACATCACGCGGCGTTTGGTACAGCCCTTGCTGTAGGCCGTCCGGACGTAATCGGACTGCAGTTCCGTCAGCATGGCATTGCGCAGAAATCTGGCGGTCATTGCGATCTTGGGAATGGCAATGGACAACGCCGGGAACAACAGGTACTTTAAGAATCCCGCAAAGTCCTCCTGGTAGCTTATGTAGCTGCCCGGAGCAAAGAACTTCAGCACGATTCCGAATAAATAGGTTACCAGAATGCCTAAAAAGAAGGAGGGAACCGCCATGGAAACCTGTGTCACCACCCCCAGCGCCGCGTCCAGAAT
>JAIEKC010000611.1:0-2257 GCA_029064505.1 Acetatifactor sp. | reverse complement strand
CTGTATCACAATATTCTGGAAGTCAGGGCCGTGGCGGGAGACAATTACCTGGGGGGCGAGGACTTTACGGAAGTGATGGCAAAGCTCTTTTTGCAGAAGCGCAAGCTGCAGCTCCAGAACCTGAATGAGAAGGAACAGGTAAGGCTGTACCGCCAGGCGGAGAGGGCGAAGCAGGCCATCAATGAACAGAGCGAAGTGACCATGAGCTTTCTGTATCAGGAGGAAACCCTGGAGGAGATCATCACTGCGAAGGAGTACGGCGAAGCCTGCGAAGAGCTTCTCATGAAGATCCGGGAGCCTGTGAAGAAGAGTCTGTCGGACGCGGGACTGAAGCTGGGAGACATTGATGAGGTACTGCTCATAGGAGGAGCTACCAGACTGTCCATTGTCCGGGATTTCCTCATCCGTCTGTTTCGGAAATTCCCCGACACCAGGTTGAATCCTGACGAGACAGTGGCTCTGGGAGCCGCCGTGCAGGCGGCCATGAAGGAGCGCAGGGAAGAAGTCAGGGAGGTGATCCTGACGGATGTCTGCTCTTTCACACTGGGCACGGAGGTAGTGGTGGAGTATGAGGAGGGCAGATTTGAGAGCGGAAGATTCTGTCCCATCATTGAGAGAAACACGGTGATCCCTGCCAGCCATACGGAGCGTCTCTACACGGTGCGGGACGATCAGGACAAGGTCCGTGTCAGGGTCTTACAGGGGGAGAGCCGTTTTGCGAAGAACAATCTTTTCCTGGGAGAGCTGACAGTGGAGATCCCGAAAGCACCGAAGGGGCAGGAATCCATAGACGTTACCTACACGTATGATATCAACTCCCTGCTGGAGGTGGAGGTGACAGTGACTTCCACAGGAGAAAAGCAGAAGATGATCATCAAAGATCAGGAGAATCAGATGACTGACGAGGAGATCCGGAAGCGCATGGAGGAGCTGGCTTATCTGAAGATCCGGCCCCGGGACTATGAGGAGAACCGGCTGGTGCTGCTGAGGGCCGAGCGGATGTACGAGGAATCCCTGGGCGACCGCAGAAAGAAGCTTGATCATTACATTACGGCATTTGAGGCGGCGCTGGAGAAAGGGGATCACGGCGAGATCATGGATGCCAGGGAAGCACTGAACGATATTCTGGAGGATGAGGACGAGTAAGTTCTGATTTACAAAAGAAGAAAAAAGTGGTATCCTAACCAGAGTATATCCGAGTACGGGGAACCATTATATATTTTATGCCGGTCTTTTAGCATGTTTGGAAAAACGGCGATAGAAAATATAGAGCAGAGAAATAGAAAATAAGAAGATTCACTGACAGAAAGGACAGACCCATGAAACCATATGGCGTAAACGAATTGAGAAGAATGTATCTCGACTTTTTCGAGAGCAAGGAACACCTGAAAATGAAGAGCTTTTCCCTTGTGCCGCCCCATACGGACAAGAGCCTGCTGCTCATAAACGCCGGAATGGCGCCTTTGAAGCCTTACTTTACGGGACAGGAGATCCCGCCCAGAAAGCGCGTGACCACCTGCCAGAAGTGCGTCCGCACCGGGGATATTGAGAATGTGGGCAAGACTGCCCGCCATCTGACCTTCTTTGAAATGCTGGGAAATTTCTCCTTCGGAGACTATTTCAAGCATGAGGCCATTGCGTGGAGCTGGGAGTTTCTGACGGAGGTCATCGGAATGGATCCGGAGAGACTCTATCCTTCCATTTATGGAGAGGATGACGAGGCTTTTGAGATCTGGAATAAGGAGATCGGGGTGCCTGCGGAGAAGATCACCAGATTTTACCGCGATGAGAATGGCGACTGTGACAATTTCTGGGAGCATGGTGCAGGTCCCTGCGGCCCCTGTTCTGAGATCTATTATGACAGAGGCGCCGCATACGGCTGCGGAAAACCGGACTGTAAGGTAGGCTGCGACTGTGACCGTTTTATGGAAGTGTGGAACAATGTGTTTACCCAGTTTGAGAGTGACGGAAAGGGTCATTACGAGGAGCTTTCCCAGAAGAATATCGATACCGGTATGGGACTGGAGCGTCTGGCAGTGGTGGTACAGGATGTGGATTCCGTGTTTGACATTGACACCATGAAGGCGATCAGAGACAGGATCTGTGAAATTGCCGGTGTGGAGTATCAGAAGGAAGAGGCGGTGGATGTGTCCGTGCGTCTGATCACCGATCATATCCGTTCCACTACCTTCATGATCAGCGACGGCATTATGCCTTCCAACGAGGGACGCGGCTATGTGCTGCGCCGTCTGATCCG
>JAIEKC010000610.1:0-4104 GCA_029064505.1 Acetatifactor sp. | reverse complement strand
TTCCATTCCAGTGTGAGCACATGCCGTATCATCCCGAACAGGCTCTTCTTTTGATCCCTCTTCTGTTTCCCTTGAATTTCTTTCATTATGTCTCCCCCATATTCCATGATCTCCGGAATCTTCGTCTCTCTTCTCATGGGACATTCCGGAACTTCTGCCTGCCGGATCCTTCCGCTTTTCCAACCATATTTCTGTCAAAAGCGGGATCTTGCCTGTCAGGATTCCGGAGGACTGTTTCATAAATCTTCCGAAACCTCAAAGTCACTTGTTATGTATTCTGTTATATGACTTTTCATTATTCTGTAACTGTTCAGAACCCTGCTCTTCTCAGTTTCGATGATGCACATGCACACCTGTCCCGGGTTTTCTGTGACTTTCGCTTACGCTTCACTCACAAAAACACTTCGCGGAAGCACCTTCTGAACAGTTACATGATTCTTCCCTGACATACCAGCCCTGCTGTGTCTCGTACATTTCGGCATAGATCCCTCCCATTGCCATCAGTTCCTCATGACTTCCCTGCTCTCTGACACAGCCGTCCTTCAATACGAAAATATGATCGGAAAGCCTGGTGGAACCCAGTCTGTGGCTGATAAATATGGTGGTGTGCCCCCTGCTGATATCGCCGAATTTTTCATACAGCGCACTTTCGCTGATGGGATCCAGCGCCGCTGTGGGCTCGTCCAGCAGAAGGATCGGCGCGTCATTCATCAGTGCTCTGGCCATGGCCACCCTCTGCCACTGTCCGCCGGACAGATCCACGCTGTCCTCATCCAGCTTGCCCAGACGCGTCTCGTAGCCGTATTTTAATGACGAAACGGCGTCCTGCAGACCAATCTGCCGCGTCACTTTACGCATGCGGGACTCTCTGCCGTCTTCCGTCGTCTGCCGTGCATATGCATCCCTGTTGTTTCCCTCTGCCGTCTGATACTCCATGTCCCCTGCACCCAGACAGATATTTTCCCTGACGGACAGATAATATCTGGCAAAGTCCTGAAAGACACAGGAAAAAATGCGGAACCACTGCTCCTGTGGAAAGGTCCGCATCTCCATGCCGTTGTACAGTATCTCTCCCCCGTAATCCCTGTAAAGTCCTGTGAGAAGCTTGATCAGCGTGGACTTACCCGCACCGTTCTCCCCTACGATAGCATAGTGGACGCCCTCCCGCAGCTCCATGGAAAAGTCTTTTAAGATATCCACTTCCGTGCCGGGGTAGCGAAAGGTCACATGACGGAACTCCAAAGTCTGAAGCCGGGGAATCTGCGGCTGCCCTTTCCTTCTCTCGGATGCCGTCTCAGGCTGCCACATTTCTGTCTCCCGGGATGCCTCCTGCAGCCCGGACGCTTCCCGTTGCCGGGATATCTCCCGCTGCCCGGACGCTTCCCGCTGCCCGGATATCTCATGCTGCCCGGATGTCTCCGCATCACCGAAGGTTCCCTGTCTCTCCGGCAAAGCCGCAAAAGCCGTCAGATCCTTCATGTACTCCCTGTAGCGGGCGATCTGTGCCACCGCTCTCGTCATTTCCCACCCCATCAGATTCACCAGATCGTAGATCGCCGTGGATAAAGAGATGAAGAGCCCCACACTCAACGCACCGGATGCCGTCAGGGGAATCATGATCAGGGAGACTGCCGATGCCAGAACGCTGGTAATGACGCTCCCGCCCTGCATGTTAACCGTAAAAACGGCTTCCGCCTTCATATTGATCTTCCTTGCGGTGTCATATTGGTGATACCACTGCTCATTTACCGGCCCGCTGTATCCGAAAAGACTTCTCTCCTCCGTGGTCTCCCGCCCTGTCAGCACATCAAAGAGATATTTGTGGCGTCTCTCATGCACTGCCGCTTCCTCGTTGGCGCGATAGATTTTCTGACCTCCCCGCAGGGAAATATAGATCAGTGGCACCACCATCACCATCACCACAATGGCAAGCCACCAGACATGGACGGCAATGATCAGAAGGACGCCTGCGATCCTGGGAATGTAGACCACAAAGAAATTAACGAAACGCTGCAGCAGTTCCTCCAGATTCTTCTCCAGCCTGTTTACCACGCGGTTCGTAAGCTCTTCCGCAGCCGGATCCTCCAGCAGGTAATACTCCAGCCGGTTGCGTTTCTTTGTAAATTCCAGCAGAACCTGCCGGTTTCCCACAGCCACAAAGCGGCTGGTGAAAAGCCTTCCTATGTTATAGGAAACACGTTTCCAGCTCACCATGAGCAGCATCAGCACAAACCATAATATAAGCTTTCTGTCGTAGCTCTTATGCAGTACCGCGTCAATGGTACCGTCCAGAAATTCCGCCACCACGACCACCTGGAAAATATTTACCAGTGCGGTGACGGCTTTCTGTATGGTGACCAGCACCGTGCTCACCGGTGCACAGCTGAACGGAATCCGGTACATGTCCAGCCATGTGTATTTACGCTTTTTCAGTACAAACATCTTCCTTCCCCCTCTTTTACCTTATCTGCCCCGTCCCAACTGTTTTGTTTTTCAAACAGTATAGCATATATCCATCAAAGTACAAATGTATTCTTTGCGTGATATTTGCACCAATAAGATGATTTCATCTCCCGCAAATTGTAACGCACATTTGGGAGAAAACTTATCTCAAACACGCTCCAGCGCGCCCTTTTCCACCTCATACACCTGGCTGCAGCGCTCCAGCACCCGGGGATCGTGGGTCACGACTATGCAGATCCTGTCCGCCGCAACCCTGTCCAGTGTGTCCAGAAAGATATCGATGGATTCCGCATCCAGATTGGAGGTAGGTTCGTCGAAAAGCAGGATCCCGCTCCCCTGGTACAGAGCCCTGGCAATACCGATGCGCTGCTCCTGTCCGCTGGAGAGAGCCTGGCTCCCGTCCCCTATCACAGTGTCATACCGCTTATCCTGCGTCTCGATATACCGGCTGATATTTGCCATGGCGGAACATTGCTCCAGCCGCTCCCTGTCCGGCGCTGCCGCCATACAGATATTGGCTTCGATGGTATCCCGGAAGATCAGATCCGACGGCGGCACCAGTCCCACATAAGGACGTATGTCATCCCGGAGGGAACCGTCCTCAAAGACTGCCGAAACCTTTCCCCTCTCCGGCAGATACAGCCCGGAAATGACTTTCAGGAAAGTACTCTTTCCGCCGCCGCTTTCCCCCATGATGCCTGTGATGCCGCCTTTCACAAAGTCCGCGTCAATCCCCTCCAATACGCAGGTATCTCCATAGCCGAAGGAAACATCCCGCAGCCGCAGACCGGACACCTCTTTCCGGGATACGGATCCCTGTTCCGGCTCCTCCGGCAGAGAATAAATGCGGTCCAGTCTCTCGGCGGACACAATGGACTGATTTACATTGGAAATGATATCGCCGATCGCCGTAAAGGGCCAGATGATATAATTGGTCAGCTGTATCACCGCGATCATGGCTCCCACCACCAGCTCGCCGCGCATGACGAAATATGCCCCGCCGCCCATGGAGATCAGGAACATTGCCGAACCCATGACACTGTTCAGAAACGCGGAGCCTCCCTCCGCCACACCGAGCCGGCGAGCGCTCTGTATCTTCGATCCCAACAGGCCGTCAGCCTTTGTCTCCAGTTTCTTCCCCATGGAGCCGAGCTTGAACAGGGCGATCTTCTCCAGCACATCCTGGAAATAAACCCTGATGTTCTCTTCGTTCTCCTTATCCCTGCGGCTGGCTTTCTGAACAATGGGAGAAAAGACCGCGATGCAGAAGATCAATAAGGGAATGCAGATCAGCAGGAGCAATGCCAGCTTCCAATTGAGGCAGAAAAGATACCAGACCGCAAGCACCGACGACAACCCGTTCCCCACAGCATTTTTCGCTATGGTGGGAATACATCCGCTGACCTTTTCCACATCCGCCGTCAGATTGGTCATGTATTCCCCCACATGATGCTCCTGCATCTCCAACAGACGGCTGCGGTACAGACGCCCCGTCAGTTCCAGTCTCAGCCTCCGTCCGATCCTGTTGCAGGACACCTGCCAGGAGACGGAAGTCACCATGCTGAAGATCCCCTCCAACAACAGAATGAGTAACGCTGCCATCACATTTTCAGACAGCGTCATCCGGGAATCGCCCATAGC
>JAIEKC010000061.1:0-4430 GCA_029064505.1 Acetatifactor sp. | reverse complement strand
TATTAATATCTGTAAAAAAGCGAGATAATATACATATTTTTATTTCAAAAAAAACCGGAACAATGTAATATTTAAATATATATACAGCTACATTATTGTATACATGTATGTAGAGAAAATTGCGGGACGATATTGCTTCCTGACGTGAAATGCTACGCAGGCAGCAATGATCGTTGCAAACAGCAATGAAAAACAGCATCTGCCTGAACAGCACTGTTGAAGCAGAGCATCCGAAAATAACTCTGTTGAAAATGGTGTAATTCCGGAGGATGCGGAACCGGAATAGGAGGAAGTGTTATGAAAAGATTCAAAAAACTGGTCGGTGTGGCCATGGCATCCGCTATGGTATTTTCCATGGCAGGCTGCGGCGACTCCAACGGCAGCGGCAACGGCAGCGGCAACGCTGATGCAACTACTTTTAAGATCGGCGGTACCGGTCCTTTGACCGGCGGTGCGGCAGCTTACGGTCAGGCGGTCCAGAACGCGGCACAGTTGGCTGTGGATGAGATCAATGCCAACGGCGGTGTCAACGGTTACATGCTGGAGTTGAACTATCAGGATGACGAGCACAATGCGGAGAAAGCAGTCAACGCATACAATACCCTGAAAGACTGGGGTGTTCAGATCGTTCTTGGCAGTGTTACCTCCGCACCCTGTATTGCGGTTGTTGACAAGACAAAGGAGGACAATATCTTCCAGTTGACTCCTTCCGGAACTGCCGTGGAATGTACAAAATATGACAACGCTTTTCGTGTGTGCTTTTCCGACCCTGCCCAGGGTACGGTTTCCGCACAGTATATCGGTGAGAACAATCTGGCTTCCAAGATAGCGATCATCTATGACAGCTCAGATACTTATTCCTCCGGTATTTATGAGAATTTTGCAAAAGAGGCGGAAAAGTATTCTTTTGAGATCGTCTGCGCGGAGGCATTTACGGAGGACAGTAACACAGATTTCTCTGTACAGTTGCAGAAGGCAAAGGATTCCGGAGCAGACATGGTATTCCTGCCGATCTATTACGAAGAGGCTGCTCTGATCCTGACCCAGGCAAACGGTATGGGATTTGCACCGATCTTCTTTGGCGTTGACGGAATGGACGGAATTCTCAGTGGTGTGGATAACTTTGACGCATCCCTGGCGGAAGATGTTATGTTCCTGACACCCTTTGCGGCCACATCCACAGAGACAGACATTGTCAACTTTGTGACAGCTTATAAGGAAAAATTTGGTGAGACTCCCAACCAGTTTGCGGCAGATGCCTATGACGGAGTTTACATCATCAAAGATCTGATCGAGAAGAGCGGCGTGAAGCCTTCCGATGATACAGCAACAATCTGCAGCGGACTGAAGGAAGCCATCACAAACGGCTATTCCTTTGACGGTCTGACCGGTACCGGTATTACCTGGTCCGCAGACGGCGAACCCAACAAGGCTCCCAGCGTTGTAGTCATCAAAGGCGGCGTTTATAATCAGTTATAATTTGAAGAGCCAATGGGGGCTGCTCATTCTGGTGGGCAGCTCCTTTCATAATGTAGTGTCATAGTATTGAAAATGTTTGGCAGTCCCGCAATCCGAATCGGGTAGAGAAGATTTATCTTTCCTGCTCGTGTGTCCGGCACCCGTCAGCTTGCTGACATATTTCATTTGGTGCCCGCGTGGATAAAAACGCAATTTTACTTTGCGGGAGAATTGGCGGAATTGTTGTTGAAATATGATATTTTATCCGGGAATGATAAAGCGGAGGGCAAATAAATTTAAGAATCTATATTTTTTCTATATATAATGCGATATTTTTTCGTAAGAATAAAGAAAATGTAGATTCTTAAGATTATTTCTGATATACTTTATGGGATAAGTGTTAAAAAAGGATAAAATTTTATTTCATATTTATAATTGGAGGAGTATACATGAGCTTTGTACAATATTTGATCAGCGGTCTGAGTCTGGGAAGCGTCTATGCATTGATAGCGTTAGGGTATACCATGGTTTATGGGATTGCCAAGATGCTGAACTTTGCCCATGGGGATGTCATCATGATCGGCGCTTTCACTACATACACAATCTGCAGTACCATGGGGCTGCCCACGGTGGCGGGTGTACTTGCCGCCGTGATCCTCTGTACACTGCTTGGTGTCTGCATCGAAAAGGTGGCATATAAGCCCCTGAGAAAAGCGGTGTCACCTTTGGCGGTTCTTATTACGGCAATCGGCGTCAGCTATCTGTTGCAGAATATTGCCCTCCTGATCTTTGGCACCAATACGAAGGCGTTTGCTTCTGTCGTATCCGTAAATTCCGTTAAGCTTGCGGATGGCCAGATCACTGTCACGGGTGAAACGATAGTTACCATAATCTCCTGTATCATCATTATGGCCGGGCTTATGTTTTTCATCAAAAAGACCCGGGCGGGACAGGCAATGCTGGCGGTATCCGAAGACAAGGGCGCGGCACAGCTCATGGGGATCAATGTAAACGGGACGATCGCCCTGACTTTCGCGATCGGCTCCGCATTGGCGGCTATTGCAGGGGTTCTGCTCTGCTCGGCTTACCCTTCCCTGAACCCTTATACCGGGTCCATGCCGGGTATCAAAGCATTTGTGGCGGCAGTATTTGGCGGCATCGGTTCCATTCCGGGCGCTTTCATCGGCGGAATTCTGTTGGGTATCATTGAAATCTTTGCCAAAGCGTACATTTCCTCCCAGATGGCGGATGCAATCGTATTTGCGATACTGATCATTATTTTATTGATCAGACCCACCGGACTTTTTGGCAGAAATATTCAGGAAAAGGTCTGATGGCGGAAGCGTATTTTCCAAATGATACAGATTTGTGAGCTTGAGAGCTGTAAGCAGTGTTGGAGGTTAAGTAATGAAGACTTTAATCACAAAAATCAATTCAAATAAAACTATGAAAAGCAACCTCATCACCTTTGGCATGGTGATCGGTGTGTATATCATCATGCAGATTCTGATATCGGCCGGGGCTGTGTCCAGCCTGGTCAGAGGGCTTTTAGTGCCCTTATGTACTTACGCGATCCTGGCGGTATCTTTGAATCTGACCGTGGGAATTCTGGGGGAGCTCAGCCTGGGACACGCGGGATTCATGTGTATCGGGGCTTTCAGCAGCGCTTTCTTTTCCAAGTGTATGCAGAACGTGATCCCCATCACCGGAATACGTTTTACCATTGCGATCCTGATCGGAGCATTGAGCGCAGGACTGTTTGGTCTGCTGATCGGAATTCCCGTTCTCAGATTAAAGGGCGACTATCTTGCCATAGTGACGCTTGCCTTCGGTGAAATCACCAAGAATATCATCAATATGCTTTACATTGGAATCGATGAATCCGGAATGCATTTTTCCACGAAAAGTTCATTGGAACTGAATCTGTCCGACAGCGGAGTGGTGATCATCCAGGGAGCGCAGGGAATCACGGGAACTCCCAATGACGCCAGCTTTACGGCAGGAGTTATTCTGCTTCTGATCACATTGTTTGTGATCCTGAACCTGATCCACTCGCGGGATGGCCGCGCTATTATGGCAATCCGCGACAATACCATCGCGGCGGAATCCATAGGGATCAATATTACAAAATATAAGCTGATGGCATTTTCCATCTCGGCGGCCTTCGCGGGAACAGCAGGTGTTCTCTATGCCCACAATCTGTCCACTCTCAACGCAACATCTAAAAATTTCGGATACAATATGTCCATTATGATCCTGGTCTTTGTAGTGCTTGGAGGTATCGGCAATATCAGAGGATCTATCATTGCTGCAGTGGTTCTTACCTTACTGCCTGAGCTGTTAAGAGGACTGAATGACTATCGTATGCTGATCTATGCCATCGCCCTGATCGTCATGATGCTGTTTAACTGGGCTCCCGCATGTATCCGGTGGAGAGAGAAGATGATATTTAGACTGAAAGCAAAACAAAAACATGCAAAGGAGGCTGAATAGGAATGGCATTGTTAGAAATACGGAATTTAAGCATTTCCTTCGGCGGTCTCCGTGCGGTGGACGATTTTAATATCGAGGTAAAAAAGGGCTGTCTGTATGGTCTGATCGGGCCTAACGGCGCGGGGAAGACAACGGTATTCAATCTGCTGACAGGCGTATATAAGCCTGACGAGGGCATCATAACGCTGGATGGCCGGGATATCACAGGAAAGAGAACGATTGATATCAATCATGCCGGCATTGCCCGTACTTTTCAGAACATCAGACTTTTTAAGGAACTCTCTGTGGCGGATAATGTGAAGGTGGGGCTTCATAATCATCTGCACTACAATACTTTGGAAGGTATCCTGAGACTGCCCGGGTATCGCGCGGTGGAAAAGCAGCTGCAGGAACAGGCGCTGGAATTGTTAAAGGTATTTGAACTGGACGGGGAATCAGAAGTTCTCGCCGCAAATCTTCCTTACGGTAAACAGCGCAAG
>JAIEKC010000609.1:0-4610 GCA_029064505.1 Acetatifactor sp. | reverse complement strand
CCAGCACACGGCTGAAGCTGGTCTGTCCGCCCTTCTCTTCGAAAGTCACGACCTTTCTGCGAAAAGGTGTACCGTCTGCCGTTCTGGTGGTGTTGGCATTTGCAACATTTTCGGAAATGGTATCCATTCGGTACCTCTGTGCCGTCATACCGGACGCATTGATATTGAAAGCGTCAAACATACTCATACTCTTCTACCCCCTGTTATTTCATCACTGCCTTGAGATTGGCAAATTCCTGACTGATGCTGTTGATCAGTCCCTGATATTTCAACTGATTTTCAGCCAGCATGACATTTTCGTTATCTATATCCACATTGTTCCCGTCAAGGCGGTAGGAATAATTTGCGTAATCCGTATAGACTCTGGGCGCAAGACGGTTGGATCTGATGGACGCCACCTTTGCGTCGGTAGTCTCATATCGGCTGTTCCCCAAAGCAGACTTTAAAACGGATTCAAATGCCACATCCTGTCTCTTGTAGCCGGGAGTATCCACATTTGCAATATTATTGCCAATAGCCTCATTGCGGAGCCAGCTGGCATCCGCCGCCTTATCGAGAACCCTGACATAGTCAAATACATTTGTCTGAAACATAAACCGTTCCCCTTTCTTCTCCTATAACAAAAGATATGTACACACCCACTCTATTCTATTATAGTGAATTTCAGTAAAAAAACAATAAATTTTGTGTTTTTTTATAAAAAAATTGAAAAGAGACTTATTGCCCTCACAATAAATCCCTTTATTTTCCAGACTTTCCTGCACAAATCCTTTTGTGCACTCCTTTTAACCTGTTTGTGCCCTAATGCCTCTGACTTTGTTGTTTCAACTCCTTGATCTCATCAAAGACCACATCATTCAGCACTTTAATATATGTACCTTTCATTCCCGACGACCGGGACTCTATCACTCCCGCACTCTCGAACTTACGCAGAGCATTGACTATGACAGAGCGGGTGATCCCCACACGGTCGGCGATCTTACTCGCCACCAGGATCCCCTCCATACCGTTCAGTTCGTCAAAAATATGGGTAATGGCTTCCATCTCAGAGAAAGAAAGTGTACTTATGGCAGATTTCACCACCGCTATCTTACGATTTTCTTCTGCGCTCTCCTCATTCACCGCCCGCAGCATTTCCAGTCCCACCACAGTAGTCCCGTACTCGCACAGAATAATATCGTCAATGTCATACTGCTGTTCACATTTATAGATAAACAGTGTACCCAGTCTCTCGCCGGCGATCTCAATGGGTGTGATAATGGCCTGGAACTTTCCTATATCCTGCCCTTCAAAGCCCAATGTCTTTAAATTCACATTTTCCTTGGTGGAAAGGACACCCAGCAGTCTCTCATTCAGCATGGGATCGATAAAACCGCCAACCGTATCGTCAATCAGTTCCTGTATGGGTTCCACGCCTTCCGCCCGGCCAACCCCCAGAACTTTTCCTTTCCGACTGATCACCAGCACATTAGAATTCAGGATCTCCCGCATAACTTTGCAAATATCATTGAAAACGACCTTACTGGAGTTGTTATTGTGTAACAATTTCCCTATTTTGCGGGTTTTATCCAAAAGCTGTACACTACTCATACACATTCCTCCGTTTTATGCCATATCGCCCAAGTACACAGATATTTTAGCACAATCTCAGGGAAATTACAACTTGTATGCAGTTAATTTATTTCACTTTTAAGATTTTTTTGACAATTCTGACAAAACATTGTATCCGCACTGTTCGTTCGGACATACCAGTTTGTTCCCTTTTTCCAGAAGCATTTCCCCACATCTGGGACACTTCTCACCCGAGGGCTTCTGCCACACCATATAATCACAGTTGGGGTTATCGATACATCCGTAGTATTTTCTGCCCTTCTTTGTCTTTTTCAGCACGATATCCCTGCCGCACCGGGGACATTCCACGCCGATCTTCTCAAAGTACGGCTTCGTATTGCGACATTCAGGAAAACCGGGGCATGCCAGAAAACGTCCGTGCGGACCGTATTTGATGACCATATTCCTGCCGCACAATTCGCAGACTTCCTCGCTGACTTCGTCCTCAAGCTTTACTTCCGACAGTTCCTTTTCCGCCTGCTTCACCGCCTCGTCCAGGTCGGGATAGAAATTGGACACAATAGTCTTCCACTTTACACTTCCTTCCTCCACGCTGTCCAGCAACGCCTCCATATTGGCCGTAAAGTTCACATCCACAATGGTGGGAAAAGCTTCCTTCATCATGTTATTGACCACTTCTCCCAGTTCCGTCACATAGAGATTCTTATTTTCCTTTGTCACATACCTTCTTCCCAGGATAGTGGTGATGGTGGGCGCATAGGTGCTTGGGCGCCCGATGCCCAGTTCCTCCAGCGCCCTCACAAGAGAAGCCTCCGTATAATGGGCAGGGGGCTGTGTAAAATGCTGTTTGGGATCAAAGGAGTCAAAGGAAAGCCGGCTGTCCGTGTTCAACTCACCGGTCAACGCGTTCTCTTCCACCTTATCCTCATCGGACACATAAACACTCATAAAGCCGTCAAACAACAGTCTGGACGCCGCCACCGTAAAAACATGCCCGCCCGCCTGAATCTTTACAGTGGTGGTCTCGTATCTGGCGCTGCTCATCCGGCTCGCCGTAAAACGCTTCCAGATCAACTGATACAGCCGGAACAGATCGCGGGGAAGCTGCTCCCTGATCTCCACCGGAATCCGGTTCATATCCGTGGGGCGTATGGCTTCATGGGCATCCTGGATCTTCTGACCGCCCTTCTTTTCGGAAATTGCTGCCATCTGGTATTCAGCACCGTACTTTTCTCCGATAAATTTCCTTGCCATCGCCTCCGCCTCCTCGGACACTCTGGTGGAATCCGTACGCAGATAGGTGATAAGTCCCACTGTTCCCTCACCTTTGATATCCACGCCCTCATATAGCTGCTGCGCCAAACGCATCGTCTTCTGGGTTGAGAAATTCAGCGTTTTGCTCGCCTCCTGCTGGAGTGTGGAAGTGGTAAAGGGCAGTGGGGCTTTCTTGACCCGCTCTCCCTTCTTTACTTCACTGACTTTGTATTCCGCATCCTTTAAGGAATCCATGATTTCACGGGCCTGTTTTTCGGAGGTGACGGCCTGCTTTCCCGCCGCAGTGCCGTAATATTTCGCTGTGAGAGGCTTCTTCTCTCCCTTTACGTTCAGATTCACATCCAAAGACCAATACTCCTCAGGGATAAAGGCGTTGATCTCGTCTTCCCTGTCGCAGATGATGCGCAGCGCTACGGACTGAACCCGTCCCGCGCTCAGCCCCCTCTTGATCTTCGCCCAGAGCAGGGGAGAAATGCGATATCCCACCATACGGTCCAAAACACGGCGCGCCTGCTGGGCATCTACCAGATTCATATCGATCTCCCTTGCATTTTTCAGGGATTCCTTTACCGCGTTCTTAGTGATCTCATTAAAGGTGATCCTGTATACCTTCTTATCCTCCAGCTTCAGCGCAAAGAGCAGGTGCCAGGAAATCGCTTCCCCCTCACGGTCAGGGTCGGTTGCCAAATATATCTTTTCCGCTTTCTTTACCTCTTTTCGCAGATTCGCCAGGATATCACCCTTTCCCCTGATGGTGATATATTTGGGTTCATACTCATGCTCCACGTCAATTCCCAGTGAACTCTTGGGCAGATCACGCACATGACCGTTACTCGCCGCAACCTCGTAATTTGAGCCCAAAAATTTCTTGATGGTCTTCACTTTCGCAGGTGATTCCACGATTACCAGATACTTTGCCATTAGAAAACTCCCCTTTTTGGTTTCTTCTATATATAGTGTTTGCACACAACGTAATCGTGAATCACTATACACCAAAAATTTCAGAGACGCAAGTTTTTTATTTTATTTTTATTGTTTCCACTTTTATACAGTTGGAAAATATTCCGAATTTGCCTGTGACAGAACGGCATATAATCGTTCCGCAGAAAAGGAGGACGCGGCGGGCTGTGTGGTATGTCACGTTCTTCGATGCCGGGCCGGTATTTGAACAAGTCATTGTCATATGTGTCATTCATTATTTCCCAACATATTTTTCGGAAACAAAAAATCCTTGAAAATCAATTCCTATTGACTTCCAAGAACTTTTCAGGGTTGGGCTATTCATTTGAATAGAGCAGCTGATAGGGGAATCGAACCCCTGTTTCCGCCGTGAGAGGGCGGCGTCTTAACCGCTTGACCAATCAGCCTTGACAAGCACTGCATCAGCAGTACTTGTTTATAATAATACATATTTCAAAAAATTGCAAGTACTTTTTTAAAAAAATTGTAATTTTTTTAACCGACCAAAGAAACCGCGTAAATACGCGCTTTTTTACACAAACGCGGTTCAAACCTATGCGAACTGTCACAGATCGAACAGACTCAGCTGGTTGGATTCAGGCAGATCTCCCAGAAGCCCCAGTTCCGCCATCAGGTCAATAACCGTTTTGGACACTTTCGTCCTCTCCCTGAAATCATCCTTTGAGAGGAAAGGTCCGTCCTTTGCCGCTTCCACAATGGCATCGGCAGCCTTTTCACCCAGCCCGTCAATGCTGTTCAAGGAAGGCATCAGCCTGTCTCCCACGATCTGGAACGACCTGGAC
>JAIEKC010000608.1:0-4699 GCA_029064505.1 Acetatifactor sp. | reverse complement strand
ATCAATAGCCATCTGTTTACCGGGCATGGCATCCAGCGTAAATCTCGCCGTCACCTCAGCCACACGCTCGGAACCTTTGTTGATCACCAGGAACTGAACCATGATCAGGATCAGGAAAATAATGGCTCCTACGATCAGATCGCCGCCGCCTACGAACTCACCGAATGTCCGAACCACATTGCCGGCCGTCCCGGTGGTCAGGATCAGTCTGGTAGAGGATACGTTCATTGCGATCCTGAAAATAGTGGTAAACAGCAGGATCGTCGGAAAATAAGACAGTTCCAGCACTTCCTTTGCAAACATACATACGAATAAAATTACGAAGGCAATGGAAATGTTGAACGCCATGAAAACGTCAAGCAGACCAGCCGGCAGCGGAACGATCAGCATAATGAACGCAACAAGAACATAAATTGCCACAACAGCATCTGTCTTTTGTAATCTTACATTCACTTCCTGCACCTCCTATACTAATTTTTTTATACTCCCTATATACTTCCCGTCATGCCGTCTCCGATGGCACAGGCGATCCATGGATTGCTGCAAGTCCGGAATAACGCTGTTCCCGCACTTTTCCATATCTATACCCCTGTGCGTGCTTCGGCACGCATACCGATCAATATTTGAAAATTCATTTTCAAACTTCACACTTTCCCCTGTAAGTGATATACAAACGCCAGCACCTCCGCCACCGCCTGATACAGTTCAGGCGGGACTGCCTGCCCTACGTCAACATTGGCATAGAGCATACGCGCCAAAGGCTTGTTTTCTACAATCTCAATATGATTTTCCTTTGCAACTTCCCTGATACGCTGGGCCAGATAATCTTCTCCCTTTGCAATGACAATAGGCGCATCCGCCACCTCGGGATCATACTTGATTGCCACCGCATAGTGGGTAGGGTTGGTGATGACCACATCCGCCTGCGGCAGAGCCTGCATCATACGGCGTCTGGAAGCCTCCCGCATCCTCGCTTTGATCTGGCCCTTGATCTGAGGATCACCTTCCGACTGCTTGTATTCATCCTTGACTTCCTGTTTTGTCATCTTCATGTCATTGTTAAACTTCACTCTCTGGTAAATATAATCCCCCAGAGCAATTATCATATAGACCGCCGCGATACGAATACCCAGATCCGTTACCAGATCGGCTATGATCTGCAGTCCCTGCATCAGTGAAATATCAAATATATTGAACAGATATATCCATTTGTCCTTCAGGAAATTATAACACACATATGCGATCAAGCCAATCTTCAAAATGGACTTTATCAGCTCCACCAGCGAATTGACCGAAATGATCTTCTTAAAACCGCTGATCGGGTTCAGTTTACTGAACTTTGGTTTCAAAGGCTTTGTAGTGGGTCTCCACTTCACCTGCGCCACATCACACACAAAAGCGATCAGTACGCCGATCAGTAATATGGGAGCGATTATGATCAGGATCCGGACCATCATCAGTCGGAAGATCCATCTCACATCTGCCTGGGGCATATATCCGTAATAAAAGGTAGTCACCTCAGGAATGCTGTCATAAAAATCAGAAAACAGGGACATCAGGCTCGTTCCCATATATTTCACATAGAATTTCAATATAAGGAAAAGGGCTATCAGACTGAAACCATTCGCGATCTCCCTGCTCTTTGCCACCTGCCCTTCCTTACGGGCATCGCTCAATTTCTTGGCAGTAGCAGGCTCTGTCTTTTCCCCTCCCGGTCCTTCCTTGGCAAAAAATTGCAGATCATACCGAATCATTGCATTGCTCCTACAAAGGAAACGATCACCCGTTTCATCTCGTCAAAAATAAAGTCAGCCGTCTGGGGCAGAATTCCCGCCGTAAGGAACAGGGTGGAAAGTCCCACTAATATTTTCATCTGCAGACCGATTGCGAACATATTCATCTGGGGAGACACCTTAGCCAGCACACCCAGAATGGCATTCAACAGCAATATGGTACAGAAGATCGGCAGCACGATACGAAATCCTATAAGGATATAATCATTCAGGAACCTGACCATTGCCTCCACCAGCATATCGCCGTGAAAGATTGCACCGTTGATGGGGATCAGTACAAAGGTATCCGCCAGTGCGCCAAAAAGATAGCGGTACATTCCCGTACCGATCAGCATGAACATAAAAATATATTGATAGAGCACACCGGTAATACTGGTAGTTTCCCTGGTCGTCGGATCCATCAGTGTGGCCATGGAAAGTCCCGTTTCCATATCCGCTATGGAACCTGCGAAATTTACAATGGCAGTACAGATGGTTGTTCCAAATCCAATGAGCAGTCCCACCACCGCTTCTTTTATCACAATGATGGTATACTCCATCAGCGAATCATAGGCCACCGCATCCGAGGGTGTCAGGGACTGATACAGCAGAAGCGCGGTAAATACACTCAACCCCACACGCACCCTGGCCGGAGTATTTCTCATGCTGAAAAAAGGGGCAACAAAGATAAAACTCGCCACCCGTGTCAGAATCAGCAGAAAATATTCCAGATCATAAACTGAAAAAGATAAACTGATCATATCCTACACTCCGGCTATTGATGAACATAGAGACTGAAACTGGACCAGAGCATAGTCATATACTCCACTATATTGTTCAACATCCAATGTCCGAAAAGGACCAGCGCCAGAAAGACGCATATGATCTTCGGTACAAAAGTGAGCGTCTGTTCCTGTATGGAGGTAACCGTCTGAAAGATACTGATGATCAGACCGATCATCATGGAAACCAGAAGCACTGGCAACGCAGTTTTTATGATCAGAAACAGCGCCTCTCTCGTGATATCCGATATCGCGTCAATCGTCACGGACTTCACCCTCCTTTCCTATATTCCCACATAGAATGTCTTTACCAGATTTCCTATCACCAGACTCCATCCGTCCGCCAGAACAAAAAGCAGTATTTTGAACGGCATGGAGATCGTTGTAGGCGGAAGCATCATCATACCCATACTCATCAGGGTAGACGCCACCACCATATCGATCACAATAAACGGGATATAGATCATAAAGCCTATCCAAAAGGCTATTCTCAGTTCACTCAGTATAAAACTGGGGATCAGGACCGAGTTCGGAATGGAATCGTTCGTTCCGTCCCATTCCAGATTCGCAATATTCATAAAGAGTTCAACATCCTTCACCTGTGTCTGGGGATACATAAACTCCCGCAACGGCCGAATACCGGCCTCGAAAGCTTCTTCCTGAGTGATCTCCTCCGCCTGAAAAGGCCGGATTGCCTCCTCGTTGATCCTTGTAATGGTAGGCTCCATGATAAAAAACGTGAGAATAAGTGCCAGCCCGATCATTACCTGATTAGGAGGTGCCGTCTGTGTATTCAGTGCGGCCCGTGTAAAGTGCAATACAATGACAATACGGGTAAAAGATGTCATCAAAATGATGATCATGGGTGCGATGGCGATAAATGTCAAAGTGATCAGAACGCTCAGTGCACCATTCAGCTGGCCGTTTCCGCTGTCAAGAGAAACCGTCACCGTATTCGCCGTATTTACCCTCTGCACATCGTCAGGAGATGTCGCCGTCCCCGGCGGATCAATATAAGTCCGCTCCTCCGTGTTTCCCGTCGGCTCCCTGTTCTCTATTGCGAATACCGTCATGGAATTTTGAATACACAATATGCCCACCGTGATCAGCAGGCATATTATCGTTATTATTCGTTTTCTGTTACGCATATGCTTCATCATTTACTCGAATTATCCTTTGGTTCGCTTGCATTTGCGGAGTTTTTTCTGACAGCCTTATCGAACAGCTCCTTAAATCCCAGCCCATAATCTACCGGTTCCGATTGTTTCAACTGTTCTGCAGGAATTTCTCCCAACATGGTAACCGTGTCCTTACAGACGGCAATCACCATATATGTCTGCCCCACCCGTATGATCTGCAGATATTTATTATTTGTCAGACGGCTGGTTTCTATTACCTCTATATTGCAGTTCGCATTCTGCTGCTTCTGATACCCTGAAATCCACTTTGTAATCAGGGCCGTAACACCGAGCACCACAACAAATATTACCAGAACAGCAATAAATTGGGCATAACCACTCGCTCCGGTCAGCAGAACTGACATTAGCCTACGACCTTCTTAACAGCTTCGAGAACACGTTCCGCCTGGAAAGGTTTTACAATAAAGTCTTTGGCGCCGTTCTGAATGGCCTCGATAACCATTGCCTGCTGACCCATCGCAGAACACATAATGATCTTTGAGTTTGCATCCAGCTTTCTGATCTCCTTCAATGCCTGAATACCATCCATCTCAGGCATTGTAATATCCATCAGAACCAGATCGGGTGTCAGTTCTTTGTATTTTTCAACTGCTTTTGCTCCGTTTTCAGCTTCTCCTGCGACATTGTAGCCATTTTTAGTCAGAATGTCTTTGATCATCATCCTCATAAAAGCCGCATCGTCACACACTAAAATATTCTTTGCCATTAATTCCTTCCTCCTACTTGATAATCTCAGTTACTCTTACGCCAAAGCTTTCTTCAATTACTACTACCTCACCCTTTGCAACGAATTTTCCGTTTACCAGTACATCTATAGGTTCGCCGGCAATTCGATCCAGTTCAATGATCGTACCGGGAGTAAAATTAAGAATCTCAGAAATAGACTTAGTCGTACGTCCGAGTTCTACCGTTACCTCCAACGGAACATCCATGATCAGGCCAATAT
>JAIEKC010000607.1:0-2557 GCA_029064505.1 Acetatifactor sp. | reverse complement strand
GTATATGGCAAAGGATTATGCTGTTTCTTCATATACTCCGCCATCCTCTTTCGAACAGCGGCAAAATCTTTCACTGTCTCCGGATTTTCGGATGAAAAATTCATTAACTTATCCAGATATCCCTGCTCGGATGCCATTTGCAGACTGACAGGGAACACTAATTCAAAGACCAGGGAAATATGTCCCACCACATTATCCACCGCCGTTCTTTTTAATGTCCGCAGCACCGCATGACCTTCCTGAAATGCCTGCATGACCTGCGGCGTCACCGGATCATTGCGCAGTACTTCCGTGGAAACGTTATAGATTTCCTCCAACGGTGTCTCCACGTTCACACGCAGGATGTCCACCTTATCCGCGTCCCGCAGGATATTGGCGAACAAAACCGTTCTCTCGTCATAATCCTCCGGGATCCGGTATGCGCTGTGACAGGAAACCACCTTTCGCAGGAGATCATCTTCACTGCAGTCTTCCAGATAGTCCCGGATCCGCCCCTGATCAAAAAGGATCTCCGCCCCATACATGGCATGGTCAATGGATTGTGCATCGATAAAGGTTCCATAATTGCGGAGCTGTTCAAACCGCCCCACATCATGGAGCAGCCCGCAAAGCCAGGCAATGTCTGTTTCTTCCCGTGACAGTTCCAGCGACCGGGCGATCCTCTGACAGAATCCGGCCACGCGATAAGTATGGTCTATCTTTAGTTTTACTTTTGGGTCCTCTATATTATAGCCTTTCACGTAGTCGGCAAATGCGCATAGGGCTTTCTGTCTGTGGATCTGCATAATGACCTCCGTTCTCCGTTTCAAAGTTCTCCCTGCTATTATATCCTCAAAACTTACCCAATGTAAAGAGGCTGTCTCAATGGACAGCCTCTTTACATCGCAGCTCAGCCTTCTGCCGAACCGCAGCCCCAATGCACGTCTCACAGAAACGGGCGTTTCCGCGCATCTTTCGCAGGACAGCGTAAAACAGTGATTCCCGTAATTGCAGGTACACCATTTTGGGAAATTCACAGGTAACATAAGACTATGGTTACAAGTATTCCCGCAAATCCTTTACCAGCGTTTCTTCCGCATGTGCCACATCCTTTGCCAGCTTCCTGATCTTCTCTTCCGCTGCAGGATATTGGTTCAGGTACTTATACAGGCTCTTGACACCCATATTACAACCGTCCGTGACAAGATCTGCCGCCTTATGGTCCGCATTTTCCTCGTTTAGGGTCATGTTAGATTTGAACTTTGACATCACCTTTGCCATCATGGCAGGTTCTTTTCCGTCATCATGATATTCTTTCAGGTACTCATGGGTTGTGTTGCCCAGTCTGGTATGGGTCTCCTTGCTCTTCGCCAGCAGATTCCGCAGGCTGTCGCTCTGCACATGCTCTATGACATCATCCAGAGAAGACACTCCCATCTTAATGCCCGCATTGCATTCTCTCAGCAGTTTGATCGTATCGTCTTCCATATGCTACCTCCTTTTGAGGTAGTCTGCCCGTCAGGACACGGTTTTATGCCTGTTACCTCATGGGCATCACAAATACTTCACAGGCATTGTGGAAAATCATTTCAGATGTACATTCATCCGGACTTTATGGAAAAAAGCTCCGCTGATATGGTACCTTGTCTTTTTGCCTGATGAGAAATATCATACAAATAACACAGATTGATTTTCCCTGTCTAAAGACTGTCTCCCGGGGCGGCTTTGACTATTCCGGAACGCCGCTTTTCTTCCCATCCTGATAGCGGGATAAAAACTGCTTCGTGCGCTCCTCCCGGGGATTGTCGATGACCTGATGAGGATCGCCCGCTTCCACGATCACACCGCCGTCCATAAAGATCACCTGATCCGCCACATCCCTGGCAAAAGCCATCTCGTGTGTCACAATGATCATGGTAGTCTTCTGCTCCGCAAGGCCGCGGATCACCTTCAGCACTTCCCCGGTAAGCTCCGGGTCCAGAGCCGACGTAGGTTCATCAAAGCACAGAATATCAGGCTTTAACGCCAAAGCTCTGGCAATGGCCACTCTCTGCTGCTGTCCTCCGGAAAGCTGATGGGGATAATGGTCCATCCGCTCCTCCAGTCCCATCTGCGCCAGCAGTTCCATGCCATGCTTTCTGATCTCCTCCTGGATCTGTTTTTTATTTTGCTTATAATCCTGCCGCTCCTTTGCCAGCATCTCCTCCGCCAGCATCACATTTTCCAGCGCGGTATATTGGGGAAACAGGTGGAAAGCCTGGAATACCATACCGAAATGCAGACGCTTTTTCCGAAGCTCCTTCTCCTTTCCCGCCCGGGGTCCGGAGCCGTCAAACAGCACCTCCCCCTTTACGGAAATGGTTCCCCCGTCCGGTGTCTCCAGGAAATTTAGGCATCGCAGCAGCGTAGTCTTACCGGAACCGGAGGAACCGATGATGGCAAGAGCCCTGCCCTCCTCCAGGGAAAAGGAAATATCTGAAAGCGCAGTGGTTTCCCCGTTTAAGTCGTGGTAGGAATAGCTGATATGAGAGAGCGTCAGAAGTGGATCCATATACACGCCTCCTGCTTTGTGTTTTAT
>JAIEKC010000606.1:0-4148 GCA_029064505.1 Acetatifactor sp. | reverse complement strand
CAGTGGAAATGCGGATAATGAGCCGGGGTGACAGAACAGTGAAAATCTGAGAGTGCAGAGAGGAGAAAAGCAATGGACAAGATTAAAATGACAACCCCCCTTGTAGAGATGGACGGAGACGAGATGACCAGAATTCTCTGGCAGATGATCAAGGATGAGCTTCTGCTTCCCTACATAGATCTGAAGACGGAATATTATGATCTGGGACTGGAGCACAGGAACGCAACCAATGATCAGGTCACAGTGGATTCCGCCAATGCCACATTAAAGTACGGCGTGGCGGTAAAGTGTGCCACCATTACGCCCAACGGCGCCAGAATGAAGGAGTATGACTTAAAGGAGATGTGGAAGAGTCCTAACGGCACTATCCGCGCCATCCTGGACGGCACGGTTTTCCGCGCGCCCATTCTGGTAAAGGGAATCGTACCTTATGTGAACAACTGGACGAAACCTATCACCATTGCCCGTCACGCATACGGCGATGTCTATAAGAATACGGAGATCAAGGTTCCCGGCGCAGGTAAGGCTGAGCTGGTGTTCACGGCTGAGGATGGTACGGAGACGAGAGAACTGATCCATAACTTTGACGGTGCGGGAATCCTTCAGGGCATACACAACACGGAGAAGTCCATTTCCAGTTTTGCCAGGGCATGTTTTGCCTATGCGGTGGACACGAAGCAGGATCTGTGGTTTTCCACTAAGGACACTATTTCCAAGAAATATGACCATACCTTCAAAGATATCTTTCAGGAGATTTATGACAGGGAATTTAAGGCTGAATTTGAGAAGCTGGGCATTGAGTATTTCTACACCCTGATCGATGACGCGGTGGCCCGTGTAATCCGCTCGGAAGGCGGCTTTATCTGGGCCTGCAAGAACTATGACGGAGATGTTATGTCCGATATGGTGGCTACCGCTTACGGCGATCTGTCCATGATGACTTCCGTGCTGGTATCCCCTAGCGGGGTCTATGAGTATGAGGCGGCTCACGGCACGGTGCAGCGCCATTATTATAAGCATCTGAAAGGGGAGGAGACCTCGACCAATTCAATCGCAACCATCTTCGCGTGGACCGGCGCCTTGAGAAAGAGGGGAGAGCTGGACGGTATTAAGGAGCTGCAGGAATTTGCGGATAAGCTGGACAGAGCCTGCATCAGGACAGTGGAGGACGGCAGGATGACGAAGAGCCTTTCCCTGATCTCCACCTGTGAGAATCCTGTGATCCTGAACAGCCTTGATTTTATCAAAGCTATCCGGGAGACGCTGGAAAGCATTTTATAGTGAGAATATTGCAGAAGAAATATGCGTCTGCCGCCATTCCTGTGTCATATGACACATGGATGACAGCTGGCGCATTTTCCTTACCCTTTTCTGAGTTTATTCCGCAAGAATTTCCCATTCCTCATACAGCTTTTCCAGTTCCGCATTGTTTCGCTCCTGCTCGGAGGCCAGTTCCTGCAGCTTTACGGACTGAGTGGCGATGACAGGGTCGGACATTTCCCGGTCCAGCTCGGCATTGCGGGCTTCCAGGGAGGCAATCTTTTCCTCGCACTTTTTCAGATCGTTCTCTTTTTTCCGGAGTCTTGCCTGTTCCTCCTTCTGTGCCTTCCAGTCTTGCTTTACCTCGGATTCCGCCGGTAAAGGAGAAGAAACAGCAGCCGGACTTTCGGAGACTGCAGGCTCCAGTGATGCCATGACAGTATCATGTTTCTCCAGGTAGTAATCGTAATTTCCCGGATAATTGACAAAGCCGTGGGCGGCAAGATCCAGAATGCGGTGAGCCGTCCTGTTGATGAAGTAACGGTCGTGGGACACATACAGCACCGTTCCCTCATAGCTGTTCAGAGCGTCCTCCAGAATTTCCTTGGACAGGATATCCAGATGGTTGGTGGGCTCATCCAGGATCAGAAAGTTGGCGTTGCTCAGCATCAGCTTAGCCAGGGATACGCGGCCCCGCTCGCCGCCGCTGAGGTCGTCTATTCTCTTGAACACATCATCACCGGTGTAGAGAAAAGCGGCGAGAGTATTGCGGATCTCCGTGTTGGTGAGAGTGGGGTAGTCGTCGGATATTTCCTCAAAAAGCGTCTTCTCGCCGTGGAGCACATGATGCTCCTGGTCATAGTAGCCGATCTCTACCTTGGCGCCCAGGCAGAACAGGCCGTTGTCGGCGGGAATAAGCCGGTTTAAGATCTTCAGCAGTGTGGTCTTTCCGGTGCCGTTGTCACCGATGACAGCCACATGTTCCCCGCGCCTGATCTCGAAATTTACGTTTTGGAACAGGAGCTGGGAACCGAAGGATTTGCTCAGATTTTTCACTGTCAGGACATCGTTTCCGCTGGTGATCCTGGGAGTCAGCTTCAGGCGCATATCGGCCCGGACTTCCGTGGGCTTTTCCAGCACTTCGATCTTATCCAGCATTTTTTCACGGCTTTCCGCCCGTCGGATGGATTTTTCCCGGTTGAAGGATTTCAGCTTTTCGATCACTTCCTCCTGGTGTTTGATCTCCCGCTGCTGATTCAGCCAGGCATTCATGGCGGCGGCCCGGAGCTGCTCTTTTTTTACGGCATAGTCGGAATAATTGCCTGTGAAGGTGATTGCCTTCGTCTGGTCGATCTCTATGATCTTGGATGCAATTTTGTCCAGAAAATAGCGGTCGTGGGAGACGATGATCACAGCGCCCTTATAATTCATCAGATAAGTTTCCAGCCATGAAATGGAGTTCATATCCAGGTGGTTGGTGGGTCGTCCAATATGATGAGATCGGGTTTCTGTAACAGTAGCTTTCCCAGAGCAACCCGTGTCTTCTGACCTCCGGAGAGGGTGGCAACGGATTTGGAGAATTCTTCCTCTGTAAATCCCAGCCCTTTCAGCACACCCACAAGCTCGCTTTTATAAGCGTAGCCTCCTCCCGTCTCAAAGGCGTGAGTGAGGTCGGCGTAGCGCTTCATCAGCGTCTCCAGTCCGGCGCCTTCTTTGGACTGCATGGAAATCTCACAATCCCGGATCTTATTTTCCAGATCGATCAGATCCTGTTTTACGCTGAGAAGTTCGTCATAGATAGTGTTGGCGGTATCCACGGCGCCGTTCTGTGCCAGATAGCCCATGGTCTTGTCCTTGGAGAGCGTGACGGAACCGTCGTCCGCCTGCATTTCGCCCATTATGATGCGCAGAAGGGTGGTCTTCCCCGCCCCGTTGATCCCTACAATGGCGGCTTTCTCATAATCTTCAATATGGAAACTGATGTGCTCCAGAACCTTTTTCTCGCTGAATGCTTTACAGATATTCCGGCATGAAAGTATCATTTTACACCTCCATGCCCGCCTGCGGCGGGCACTCATTTCAATCTCTCAATATTTGGAAGTTTATTTCCAAACTGTAATCCCTGCAGTTTCAGTACATATGTTGCTGTGAACGGTTACGAACAGCAACAATAACAGTTTACTTTATTCAAAATCTCCTGTCAATTCATTGACAGACTTTTAACATGGCGATATAATCATATCAGGTATATTTTAATCTATTTTGCAGGCATAACAGCCTGCATGTAAATTTTTTGGAGGGAATATTCTTGGAAGAGAAAGAGATATCGCAGGCTGTCATCGGCCGCCTGCCAAGATACTTTCGCTATCTTGGAGAATTGAAGGATGAGGGCATTGAGCGGATATCATCACAGGATCTGAGTGAGCTGATGAAAGTGACCGCATCCCAGATACGGCAGGATTTTAACAATTTCGGGGGCTTTGGACAGCAGGGCTACGGATATAATGTGGAATATCTGTATAATGAGATCGGCAAGATCCTGGGACTGAACCGCAAGCATAATCTGATTATCATAGGTGCGGGAAATCTGGGACAGGCACTGGGAAATTATACGAATTTTGAGCGGAGAGGTTTTATTTTCAGGGGAATGTTTGATGCCAATCCCCAGCTTTCAGGCAGGGAAGTCCGGGGGGTAAAGGTCATGCCCATGGAGAAGCTGGATCAGTTCATCAAGGATAACGACATCGATATCGCCGTGCTGACCATTCCCAAGGCGGGCGCCGTGGAGGTGGCGGAGAGGCTGGTGCGGAACGGTATCCGCGCAATCTGGAATTTCGCGCATGTGGATCTGAATGTTCCGGAGGGGATCCAGGTGGAGAATGTTCATC
>JAIEKC010000605.1:0-4042 GCA_029064505.1 Acetatifactor sp. | reverse complement strand
ATGACAAAAATGCTCTTTCCTTTCTTTCCTTGTATTGGTGTCGCGGATACTGATGGTCTATCGTAAGTATGCCATTGTCTTTTCCGCATTGTGTCAGGTAACCAGTCGTAAAAAGGATGCTCCATAAATTATCGATCCTGGAATCCAGATCCCTGTAAGTTAATTCCTGCCGTATTTTCTTATGAATGATCTCACCGCTGATCAGCGATTCAATCTCATCCCTGGTGGTTCCGTCCGCCTTATCTATAAATTTTCTGACGATATTGTTGCTGCCCGTATTAACCCAGTAATTCTGCGGAGTCTTGGACGGATCCATTTTTAACGTATGGCAATAACTTATCACATCCCATGCCTGTCACTCCCTATTTCAAAAAACACTTTAACATACTCATATTCGGAGTTTTCCCAAACCGTCTCGGACGCGTGAACAGGTTTACATATGAGATATGTTCCAGAAGGTCTTTGATCAGCCTTGTTTTATCGACATAGTAAAAACCATCTTTACAGATTCTCCCATAGTCTTCAATACCTATGGGAAGGCTTGCTTTTCCTGTCACATCGCACCACCTTTATCAATCTGATTCTTTGTTCTATCCGGCCAACAGTATCATACCCTCAAACAGAGCATCCTGTTCACTCCTATGCCGATCATATTCCCATTGCTTCAGCCATTCTTATATGCCCAGAATTTGTTCACCAGGAAATTCATGGGCACGGTGATCAGGAGATTGATCCCCGCCGCCAGCACTTTTCCCAGAAAGTCGGCGTCAAACTGCGGAAAGCCGTGCTCCGCAAACAGACCTGCCAGCCCGCCCAGATACTTCGAAAGCTGCACCAGATCTATCCAGACCACCAACAGCACCGCGCTGACAATAAATCCCCACAGATATGCCACATAGGTCTTTAAAAGCACCTTCCACCAGACCCGTTCCCCCTGTTCGGGGTCCGCTCTAAATACATATTTATTGCTCCAATAGTAGGCGTTCAGCACGCTCAGTGAAAAGCCGATAAAATACGCCGGCAGATAGGGAACCTTCCAAAACACCAGCACACAGTAAATCCCCTCGCTGACCAGTGTGTTGGAGACGCCCACGATCCCAAATTTGATAAACTGCCATAAATTTTTCATAACTTTACCTGTCTGTCCATTACTTCGCGGCATCCGATAACCTGACCGGGGAAAAAAGCCTGCTCCAATACGCTATGACGGTTCCTCCGTCTTTGAGCCCTTCTCCGGATTCTCCTCCTGCTCCCATATCTCGTCAATGATAAAGGGCGGACGGGTCCGCGCCGCATCCAGGGCGCGCCACACATACTCCCCCAGAATCCCCATCATCAGGAGGATCAGCCCGGAGGAACACAGTACCACGCACATAAGGGAGGGCCAGCCCGCAATAGGGGTACCCACCGTAAAGTACTCCACGATCACACTGATGAACAGCACCACCGCCAGAATATCAAATAGGATCCCCACATAAGTCATCAGCCGGATCGGCATATAAGAGAAGCTCATCATGGAATCCAGCACCAGCTTGAACTTCTTTGCAAACGTCCATCGGGAAACGCCCTTCTCCCTGTCCTTCCTGTCAAAGTAGACCATATCTGTCTTAAAACCCGCCCACAGCACCTGCAGCGTCAGGCTGGAATTCTTCTCGTCCAGGCGCTCCAGCACCTCGATCACCTTCCGGTCGATCAGATAGCAGTCACAGCCTCCCACGGGCATATTCTTATTCACAAATTTGCGCACCAGCGAATAGTACAGATTCGCGAAGAATATCTTTACCTTCGATTCCTCTCTGGACCTGCGGACGGCCAGAACCACCTTGTTCCCCTGTTTCCACCGCTCGTACATCTCCGGAATCAGGGTGGAATCTTCCTGTAAGTCCGCCTGCTTCGTCACCGCACAGTCGCCGGTACAGACGGAAAGACCTGCCAGAAGCGCCGCATGTTCCCCAAAGTTGCGGGAAAGCTTTACCAGACGCACATTCCTGTCAAGCTTGCGGATATCATTCATGATCTGCCACGAACGATCTCCGGAGCCGTCGTCCACAAATACGATCTCGTAGTCGCCCAGCTCCCCCAGTATCTTTGCCTTCATATCCTCATACAGATCCATCAGTGTATCCTCGTTATAATACACCGGAACAATTATCGACAGCTTACTCACTCTGTAAAACTCCTTTTTGACTTGGGAACTGTTCCGAAATAACTTCCCATATTCCTTGTTTTTTCTCCGCCGGCATCGTTTGACAATCAGTTACACAGCCCGCTATGCGCCTGATCATCAAGCGGTTTGCCTTTCGCTTCGCACGGACACTCCCGTTCCCATTGCGGCCCGAACGATCAGTGAACTGCCGCCGGCCTGTTCTCTTCCAACACATGAAGATAAGTGTCATAATCGCGAATATATTCCTTTTCATCATAATGTCCGCTGGCTAATACCAGCAGCACCGAATCCTCGGAGAAATCGTACATGTCCTTCCACAGCATGGAGGACAGATAAAGTCCCATGCGCGGTCTGTCAAGTTCGATCACCGCGGACTCCTCTCCGTTATCCACCCGCACTTTACTGTTCCCGCTCACATTGACAAGCAGAAACTCCGTCTCCCTGTTAGCATGCTGGCCCCGGACCACCGTACTGTCCGAACCGTATATATAAAATACCCGCTTGATGTCAAAGGGAATATCCATCCCCTCTCCCTCAATGACCACCAGATTTCCTCTCTCGTCACCGAGATCCGAAAATTCAATTAATCTGTACTGTTCCTCTAATCTCAATCTTATTCTCCTGTTTTTATCAGAAATCATTCAGACAACGGATAACCCGCATCTGTTCCTCTTCTGTCATCCCGCTGTACATGGGAAGCGACAGCACTGTATCCGCATACTTCTCCGTGATCTCCAGATCCCCTTTTTGATACCCCAGATACTCATATGCCTCCGACAGATGAGGCGGCACCGGATAGTGTATAATGGTTCCGATCCCCCTCTTTTCCAGATGAGCGATCAGCTCATCCCTGCGCTCCGCACGGATCACATACTGATGCCACACATGGGTCACACCGTCCCTTACAGCGGGCAGGATCAGCTTTTCATTGCGGAGCAGACCGGTATAGCGGGCGGCTATCTCCCTGCGTTCCTCCGTTAACTCTTCCATATGGGCAAGGCGCACCCTGAGCATAGCCGCCTGAAGCTCGTCCAGCCTGGAATTGGCACCCACCACCTTATTGTAATACCGCTTCTCACTCCCGTAATTGCGGTACATCTTCATGGCCTTTGCAAGCGCCTCGTTGTCGGTGACAATGGCTCCCGCATCTCCGAAAGCTCCCAGATTCTTTGAGGGATAAAAGGAAAAACAGCCTATATCGCCGAAGGTTCCCGTTATTTTCCCGCCCGCGGCAGCCCCGTGGGACTGGGCGCAGTCCTCCACCAGCCGCAGCTTATATTTCCGGCACAGCTCCACGATCTTATCCATGTTCGAACCCTGTCCGTACAGATGCACCACCAGGACAGCCTTTGTCTTTTCTGTGATCTTCTCCTCTATCCTGTCCGCATCTATGTTATAAAATTCATCAGGCTCCACCAGAACCGGCGTCGCGCCGTTGATGGTGATCCCCATGACACTGGCGATATAAGTGTTGCCCTGAACAATGACCTCGTCCCCGCTGCCGATCCCCAGGACGCGAAAAGCCAGCCAGAGAGCGTCCAGCCCGCTGGCAAGCCCCACACAATATCCGGAACCAACATATCGGGCGAATTCCTCCTCAAAAGCCGACACCTCGGGCCCCAGCACATACCAGCCTGAACGCAGGACTCTCAGCGCGGCCGCCTCTATTTCCTCCTGATACTTTTCAAATCCCCTGTCCAGACGGTTTGGCATTATTTTATCAGACATACGCAAAATCTCCCTATTTGTATCTTTTCAGAACCGGCACCGCATTGCCCGGAAACCTCCCGGAAGTAACTTACGGACACCTGTGCGGTTACGAGCCAATGTTCTGCCTGTACGCAATTTATAACGATACAGGCGGGCCGTCGGATC
>JAIEKC010000604.1:0-4696 GCA_029064505.1 Acetatifactor sp. | reverse complement strand
TTACATAACCCATAAACCGGAAAGTGTAAAGTCTTTATCAAATATAGAGACTTTACACTATTTATTTGAGAAATAATTGAGATTTATGCTGTAAACTATAAAATAGTATTTTTCAACTGTCATCGGGAGGTGGTATGACATGCAGGAAAAGATCTTGATCGTGGATGATGAAAGGGGCGTTGTGGATATGCTGAAAAGTTATTTTGAAATGCGTTCCTTCCAGGTTTATACAGCCTGCAGCGGCGAAGCGGCGCTGCAGCAGGCGGCGAAGAATCCCGATATTGTGCTTCTGGATATCAACATGCCGGGTATGGACGGTCTGACTGTCTGTGAAAAGATCCGGGATCACATTTCCTGTCCCATCCTGTTCCTTACGGCGCGCATCGAGACCGCCGATAAGATCAGGGGGTTCCAGGCCGGCGGGGATGATTATATTGTGAAGCCCTTTGACATAGAGGAACTGGGGGCAAGGGTAGCGGCTCATCTGCGGCGGGAAAACCGGAAGCAGGAACAGTCCGTTCTGCGCTTTTACGGGGATATGGTCATTGATTATTCCAGGCGCGAGGTATCCGTTAACGGAACTTTGGTCACTCTGTCCCGGAAGGAATTTGACATTGTGGAGCTTCTTTCCCTTCATGCGGGACAGGTCTTTGACCGTGAGCGCATTTATGACATTGTCTGGGGTCTGGAGGGGGAGGGCAGCAGCGATACCATTATGGAGCATATCAGGAAAATACGGGGCAAGTTTGCCGGGGTATCGCTTCACGGCTATATAGAAACGGTCTGGGGGGTGGGGTATAAATGGAATGGATAAAGCACATGAGATTAAAGAGGGTGCTGTTCACCATAGCCTTTGTCAATCTTTTCATTGCCGCCCTGCTTTCTGTTTTCTCCTTCTGGGCATGTATGAAATTAAGCGTGAGAATATCGCCGCACTCTGTGGAGATCCGTATGAATTCCGGAGCCCTTGAGGTGGCAGAAAGTGAAGTCACCGCTCCGCCTTCCGAGGCAGCTATTACAGACGATATTTTCGCGGTGCTGCAAATGGTTCTGCCCATAGTCTTCTTTGTGATCGCGATGCTTGTCACGGCGGCTCTGTTCTATCGTCTGAAGCTGAAGGAACCTCTGGAAATTCTGACAAAGGGCGCCACCCGCATTATGGAAAATGATCTGGATTTTACGATCGAAGCGGGGGCGGAGGATGAGCTGGGACAGCTTTGCTCCGCGTTTGAGACAATGCGGCAGTCCCTTCTGAAAAACAACCGCGAATTATGGCGGCAGACGGAGGAAAGAAAGCGCCTGAACGCGGCATTCTCCCATGACCTGCGGAACCCGCTGACGGTCCTGAAGGGATCCGTCAAAATGGCGAAGCAGTGCTGTGGGAAGATGTGTTCGGGGCACGAAGATGATGTGAAGGAGTCCTTCCTGTCAGAGACTATTGCGGAAAATGACATTTCGGAAAGAAAGGTAAAAAAAGATTCCGCAGAAATTCTCATGGAACATCTGATTCGCATGGAAGATTATACACAGCGGATCGAACGTTATGTGGAAGTTATGAGCAGCGTGGAAAAACTGGAGGAAATAGCGGTTGAGAAGGCACCTGTGGATTGGAGTATGCTGACCGGAGAACTGGAGAACGCCATGCGTTTTGTGGTCTCGGACAGCGGCAGGCAGCTTTCCTTCAGCAGCGAGGGAGACGGAGCAGTCATTTTTCCGGATAAAAATATATTGTTCCAGATTGCGGAAAATCTTTTGTCAAACGCGGTACGGTTTGCAGAGAGGCAGATTTCCGTCAGGCTGACTCTTGACGGGAATACGCTGTCTCTGGAAGTGGCCGATGACGGCCCCGGATTCCCGGCGGAACTTTTGAAAAGCGGCGTGAAACCTTTCCAAAAGGGAAATGAAGATTCCGGGCATTTCGGGATGGGACTGTACATCTGCGATCTGCTCTGTCGGAAACACGGGGGCAGCCTGAGCATGCGGAATATCCGGTCAGGCGCATCTGTGTGTGCTGTTCTGAAAGGAATAAGAGACCTAGGGCGTTGACTTCGTGGAGGGAAATCGATATACTGAATGTATACTCGTGAGCGTATTTATTTGCTGTTTTTTGTGCTGCTTGTTCTGCATTTAAGGACTTTGGCCGTTATGATGTAATACTGGAACCGAAAACGGCATCCGGTTCGGCTCCTCTGATGCCGGATCATGACGCGGTCATTCTGGAATTCAAGGTGCAGGATGCGGAAGAGAAGGACCTGAATGACACGGTACGGGAGGCGCTGCGGCAGATAGAGGAAAAGGGATACCGGGAAAATCTTGTGGCAAAAGGGATTCCCAAAGAACGCATACGGAAGTATGGTTTTGCTTTCTGCGGCAAAAAAGTCCTGATCGGCGGCGAAAATTTTGAAAGCGGTGCGATGCCCGGAACCAATATTTCAGGATCAGGGATGCGTGCCGGTATTAAAGGAGACAATGTAACATGAGAAAAATCAGTTTATTTATTGCGATGAGTCTTGATGGATATATTGCGGATAGCAAGGGCGGTGTCGATTGGCTGCAGGGACAAGGCAGCGATAATGAGAATATTGACGTCTACTCTGAATTTGTAAAAAATATTGATACCATTTTAATGGGATGGAATACTTATCATCAAGTTGTCACTGAACTTTCACCCAATGAGTGGATATATAACGATTTTACGACTTATGTTATTACGCATAATGAGCAGACTTCCTCTGAAAAAATTCGATTTGTAAATATAGATCCTGTTTATTTGGCAAAAAGCTTAAAAGAAAAAAGCGGAAAAGATATATGGATATGTGGTGGAGCCAATCTTATCCAACAGTTAGTCAATGAGGATTTGATCGACTGCTATTATATTACTGTAGTTCCAACGCTTTTGGGCACCGGTATCCGGCTTTTTGAAAATGCAAAACAGGAGATCCGGTTGAGATTACTTCACACACAGTCATATAATGGTATGACGGACTTGATCTATACGCGAAGATAAATCCCCGGTTTGTAAAACGGTTAAATGGGCAGCAGAAACACTTTTTCGAAGCGGAAAGCCGTAACAATTACTTGCTGTAAAGGTCTTTACAGTAAACCTCCGGACTTTCATGCGTGGTGAACATAAAAGTAAAAGAAAATATTCTGATCGGCGGCGACGGTTTGAGAAAAAATTGAGATTTGTTTTTTATACTCTTCTTATCAAAGGATAAGGAGAGTATTTTTATGGATATTAAAGTCACTGATATCTCAAAAGTCTACGGAGCCGGTGAAAGCAGGGTGGTGGCTCTGGATCACGCGGACATGACCATTCATGAAGGCGATTTCATTTCTATCATGGGACCCTCCGGCAGCGGGAAAAGCACTCTGCTCCACATCATCAGCGGACTGGACGCGCCCACTTCCGGAACGGTGCTGTATGGAACCACGGATATTCACAACGGCAGTGATAAAGAGCTGTCCACCTTTCGGCGCAGAAAGATCGGATTTATCTTTCAACAGTTTAATTTGCTGCCGGTGCTTTCCGCACGGGAGAATATCATAATGCCGCTTTTGCTGGACAGGCAGCAGCCGGATGAAAACTATCTGCGGGAAGTTACGGCATTACTGGGATTAAATGCCCGTATGACGCATCTGCCCCACCAGCTTTCCGGCGGGCAGCAGCAGCGTGTGGCCATCGCCCGGGCTCTGATCGCGAAACCGGATATCATTTTTGCGGATGAACCTACCGGAAATCTTGACAGCAGGAGTGGTGGAGAGGTAATGAAAATGTTGTGTGATATTCGGGAGAAAATGAAGAAGACGCTGGTCATCATTACCCATGACCCGAGGATCGCGGAGATGGCGGAACGCCGCTTTGCCATTGTTGACGGTGTGCTTTCGGAGACAAGTGTACGGAAGGAAGATTTTTTCAGATCGGGAAGTACGAGAAAAATTTTCTGAGAAAGGGATGGAAGTTAGAATGAGATCATATTTAAATCTTGCATGGAAAGAGTTAAAGGCGCAGCGGGTGACGGCAGTTCTGATCCTGATCGCCGTTATCCTGTCTACGATCATGACGACTGTGATCGGTCAGTCCATAGGTATTTTACAGTCTATGCGTGTGGAACAGGCCGCAGGGCTGAACGGCGATCGATATGCCACTTTTCACCAGCTCACCGGAGAGCAGGCGGCATTGCTTCACGGGGATGACCGCCTGTATGATGTGGGAGACATACTGACCATTGGCAGCATGGAGCTTGGAAACAGCGGATTGACCCTGTTTCTGCGGGAATATCACGATAATACGCTGTCCATGTATCCGGGTTTGGGCAGGGTAAAAGAAGGCCGTCTTCCGGAGAGGGAGAACGAGATCGCCCTTCCGGAGGATGCGTTAAAGGTTCTTGGCCTGGATGCGTCTGTGGGGGATACCGTTTCCCTGGGACTCTCCATCAATACCATGGACGGCTATGATCCGGCATATGATTATACGGCGGATTTTGTACTGACAGCCGTACTGGAGAGCAATTATATAGGGTATGCCACCGGCACAGTGGACGGCATTGTGGGAAACGGCGCGGCGGTGAAGCTGCTGCCGGAGAGATATCAGCTTTTTTCCACGGATTTTAAGACACACAGCAAGACGGATTTCCAGGAAATTGTCAATGACCTTGCAGCCGCGCTGAATGTGGAAGAGCGCTATATCCAGTAC
>JAIEKC010000603.1:0-3814 GCA_029064505.1 Acetatifactor sp. | reverse complement strand
GACCAGATGGGCATCATCCATCACTCCAATTATGTCAAGTGGATGGAGGAGGCCAGAGTGGCGTTTCTGGACTATGTGGGTCTGGGATACGGAAAGGTGGAAAAGCTGGGGATCGTGTCGCCGGTGGCAGGAGTGTCCCTGGAGTACAAGAGGCAGGTACAGTTTGGCGATGAGATGGAGATCCGCGTGGAGGTACAGAAGTATAACGGAGCGGTCATGGAATTTTGTTATGAATTCTATAATCTGACCAAAGAGGAGATCTGTACCAGGGCGACTTCCAGACACGGTTTTCTGAAGGATGACAGGATTGTTTCCCTGAAAAGGGAACTGCCGGAACTGGACCGGCTGATGACGGAGTATATGGAGAAAGAGGGACAGGGATGATCCCCTCCGGTAAAGTATTTGCACAGCTTTTACAGGCAGATTTCCGGTCTGGGGACAATGATCAGGCAATCTGAACAAAGCTGTCCGGTATCGGAAACAGGGCAGAGACGATACGGAATGGCGAGCGTGCAACAAAATGGCGCAGAGGCGGTACGTAATGGTGAGCATGTAACAGAAGAGTGCGGCGGATGAAGAGCGGGCAGGATTCATTGTTCCCGGATATCACGGATTATGGAAAATGAGTGATTACGATACCTGTGGGACTGGAAACAACTATGTCCCGGGAGAACAGGAAAAGGAGAGAGCGATGTCTGAAATATGTAACGAGATCAGAGAGAAGCTGTTCGAAATGAGTGATGCGGAATATAAGGCATTTCATGCGAAACTGATACCGACGGTGCTGGAGGAGAACATAATCGGAGTCCGCACCCCTGTGCTTCGCAGGTATGCCAAAGAGATGAGCAGACATCCGGAAATCGGAGAGTTCCTTGGGGCGCTTCCCCACCGGTACTATGATGAGAACAATCTTCACGGCTTTGTCCTGGAATCTTATAAGGATTACGGGAAATGTCTGGCGGCGGTGGAAGAATTTCTGCCTTACATAGATAATTGGGCTACCTGTGATATGCTGGCACCCAAGGTGTTCGGCAGGCACAGGGCAGAGCTTCTGGAGCCGGTCCGCAGATGGATCGCTTCGGAGGATACGTATACCATACGCTTCGCCATAAACATGCTGATGCGCTTTTATCTGGATGAGGATTTCCGGCCGGAATATCCGGAACTGGTCTCCGGTGTGGTCAGCCATGAGTATTATGTGAACATGATGATCGCATGGTATTTCGCCACAGCCCTTGCCAAGCAGTATGACACGGTTCTGCCCTATTTGGAGCAGAGACGGCTGGCGCCCTGGACACACAATAAGACGATTCAGAAGGCCTGTGAGAGTTACCGGATTACGGCGGAGCAGAAGGCGTATCTCAAAAGTATGAAAGAGAAGCTGCCCCGGTCTTCGTCCTGAAAGGATTTCTTTTAATGGCAGTGGAACATATATTTCCGGGGCATGTTTGAAACAGGCTCCGGTTCGGAACCGCTGAATCAATATTGAGGTAGGGTACAAATGAGCAATTTATTTTATGAGATCACAATGTTGTTTTTCGCCTATTCGTTTCTTGCGTGGACGGCGGAGACCACGGTGGCGGTAATAAAACTTAAGGATTTCCGCAACAGGGGCTTTGCATCGGGGCCCTTTTGTTTTATTTATGGTTTCACGGGAGTGCTGCTGACCATATTCTTTCAGGAGCTGCGGAACGATGTGCCCTTTCTCTTTCTGGGAAGCGCTGCGGTGGCTACCGCAGTGGAGTGGTTCACGGGAAAAGCGCTGGAAAGGATGAACCGTAAGAGATGGTGGGATTACTCCGGCAAAAGGTGGAACTTTGACGGGTATATCTGTCTTCAGTATTCTGTGCTCTGGGGATTGACAGGCCTTCTGGCAGTGAAATATGGCAATGGCCTGATCCTCAGTCTGTATCGTATTCTGCCGGGAATGGTCGGAAGAGCGCTGATCTGGGGGCTTGTGGCAGTGGGGCTTCTGGATCTGTCAGGTTCCCTGATGTCGGTCTGTCATCTGGAGGAAAGGCTTCCCCGGGTGCTGGGATGGAACCGGCGGCTGCAGAAATGGACGGTAGGGCTGGCCGGCAGGATATCAGGAAGCGTAGAGAGACGTATCAGGAAAGCGTATCCATCCACCGCACAGGCAGAGGCGGCAGGCATGGAAAAAGCGGAGGATAAATGCGGTTTTGTGCAGTTATTCTGGCTTTTTGTCATAGGGGCCTTTATGGGAGACCTGGTAGAAACCCTGTTCTGCCGGATCACGGTGGGCGTCTGGATGAGCCGGAGCAGTCTGGTATGGGGAGATTTCAGTGTGGTGTGGGGACTGGCAATTTCTCTTGTGACAGCGCTTTTATATAAGAGCAGGGATAAGCAAGAGTACCATATTTTCTGGATCGGTACTTTCCTGGGCGGAGCCTATGAATATATCTGCAGTGTGTTTACGGAGCTTGTGTTCGGGAAGGTTTTCTGGGATTACAGTGAGATGCCCTTTAATCTGGGAGGCAGGATCAATCTGCTGTACTGCTTCTTCTGGGGGATCGCCGCGGTTGTCTGGATCAAGGTCTTTTATCCCAGGGCAGTAGCGTTGATATGTTTTATACGGAGAAAGACGGGGCGTGTGCTGACGGTATTGCTGGCAGTTTTTATGGCGGCGAATGTCTGCGTGTCCGTCCTGGCGCTGATCCGGTATGACACCCGCGGGAACGGACAGGAGGCTGTACATGGATGGGAACAGGTGATGGATCAGTATTTTGATGACGCCAGAATGGAGCGGATCTATCCGAATGCGAAAGCGCAGTGAGGATCACGCTCTGAGAAAAAATTTAGCCCGCGGTAAGAGCGCCCTTGTCCACAATGGAATCGGTAACCTTTGTAAGGCTTTCCTGTCCGCCGCTGTGATCATCAAAGGGTAACAGAGCCCAAGTTCTTTGTCAATGAAATATGTATGAAAAATTCATATGAATTTCATTGTAAATACGGGACTTTTTGTATAATTGAAGTGTGGCAGAAGTAGGATATATCGTATCTTGTGTCACAGATTTTTAGAAATCGAGGTGTTAAAGTGCAGGACGATACATGGTAAAGCGTACCGCAAAAAATAGCGTATTCCTTGACCTTTTTCAAAACAAGAGTTATCTTCTAAAGCTTTATAAGACGCTCCACCCGGAGGACACCACAGCGACAGAGGATTCCCTGACTGATATGTCACTGGAAGAAATTGTGGATTATGTTCTGTCATTATCACTTGAAGAATTAAAAGAACTTGAAGCCGAGGGTATGCAGTTGGCGTAATCAACAGAACAATTTGATATCAATAAAACAGCGTAAAGGCGCATGGAACAGTAAATTGTAAACCATGCGTCTTTTTTGCGCCGAAAAGGAGAAGCATGAGCGCCTTGCACAGCGTAATCAGGAGATAGATGATGCATTTATTAGCCTGTATGCGGACAAGGCAAAGGGAATACATACGGAAAAGAGTTTCCTGAAGCTGACGGACGCAATGGAAAAGGAACAGGAAAAAACCAGAACCGTATGCGGGAAATAGCGGCACTTATCAGTGAGGAGGAACATTCAGAAGGTGATGTACAGATGTTCACGGGGAAAATCAGGTGTTATGCTGTTATTACAGAGCTTGACAAAACTTAGTGATTGTATTTTGTAAAAAAAGTTGATAGTATGTAGCTTAGACGAGCTGATACGCTGTCTCGCTGATATTCAGCCAAGTCTCCTTGCTCCGAGCTCCTATCGGACTGTGTTGTTTTCACTCAACACGCTCCGGACTGACGGCAGGAGATTGTCTGGCGAAATCAGATCATTGGAA